>NZ_JBHWES010000028.1:15748-146384 GCF_042734105.1 Streptomyces sp. NPDC059679
GCGGCGTGTGCCGGCCCCCCCCCCCGGGCGCGCGGCGTCGTTGGGGCCTGGTTGTTCGTGCCCGCCCGGGGGGGCCCCCCGCCCCCCCCCCCCCCCCCCACGCCGGCTCCATACCGGAGCCGGACTCGTGTCACGCCGTCAGCGCTGCAGTGTCAGCAGGCCCGGACGGTAGGGCAGGAGGCCGTAGTCGCCGCCGGAGTTGGGGCTGCGCCCCTGGTAGAGCAACTGCAGATTGCAGGGATCGACGGTCATGGTCTGATCGGGGCTGGTGCGGATCAGTTCGCCATGGCTGATGTCGTTGGTCCAGGTGGCGCCACTGTTGGCCTTGCCGGCGAAAGGATTGCTCTCGGTCGCGGCCTGGGGTGTCCATGAGCCGTTCAGACTGGTGGCCGTGAACGAGCGGAAGTAGCGGCCCTGCGAGCCGATCGCCTCGACGATCATGAGGTAGCGGTTCTGGCCCTGCAGCTTGTAGACCTGCGGGGCTTCGAACAGGTTGTTCGTCGTATCGCTCATGATCACTGTCGAGGTCGTGCCGAAGCTGCCCGGGAAGTTCCCGATCGGCATACTGGCCCGGTAGATCTTGCCGTTGTCACCGGCGAAGAACAGGTACATGTTCGTCCCGTCACCGATGAGCGTCTGGTCGATGGGTCCTGTTCCGGAGCCGGAGATGCTTCCGGAGAAGAGCACCTGCTGGGATGACCAGCCATTCGGGTTGGTGGGGTCGCTCGACGTCCGGTAGGAGAAGGCGGTCCCACCCCATTGGTAGGCGAGCACCCAGATGTCCTTCGGCGCGAAGTAGAAGAGCGTGGGCGCGACGGTGGAAGCCGACATCGTGTTCTGACTGGCCGAGGCCATCTCCGACCAATTGGTGAACAGGCCGAAGTTCATCGAACCCCATCTCGTCCCCGTGTCGTGTGTCGTCGCATAGACGAGTTGCCTGCCGTTGTAGGGGACGACGGTGAAGTCCTTGAGCGAGACCCATCCCGGCTTGGGCTGCGCCAGCGCGCCCGTTGATGTCCAGCGGTATGTCGATGGAAGATCGCACGGGCCAGGGTTGCCGCCGCCGACCTTGACGAGCTGCCACTGCTGGTTGGTGCCGCCCCAGTCGTCGTACTGGACGACGTTCGCGTCGTCGGCGGTGGAGGCACCTTGTACTTCGAGTGCCTTGTTGCTGTGGCGCGAAATGAACCTTACGTAGCCATCCGGGCTGTCGGCCAGCCGCCACTGCTGGTTGGTGCCGTTCAGGTCGGCCCACTGGACGATCGAGCCGCCGTTCGCGGTGGACCAGTTGTGGACGTCCAGGACCTTGCCGGAGTGGCGGGACTTGATGCGGTAGTAGCCGTCCCCGGAATCGACGAACTGCCACTGCTGCTGGTTCTGATCGTTCCTGGTCCACTGGGTGATGCGGGCACCGTCGTCGGTCGCCATGTTGTAGACATCCAGGGCCTTGCCGCTGTTGCGGTTGACCAGCACATACGAGGCGTTGAGGTCTACGGTCGCCGCGCCGGCGGGCTGGGCACCGAGGAAGGTAGCCACGAGCAGCAAGGGCGCAAGGGCGGCGAGTAAGCGTCTCAGACGGACCGGGGACGGGTGGCGGAACCACATAAGAGGGCCTCCTTTGGGGGGCGGGGGTGAGGTGACCTCGATGAACCGCGGAGCGCATGTGCCGAGGGACAGCAGCAATCCGGAAAGTTTCGAACAATTTCCGGATGCTTTGACGCCACAAGCTAGGAATGTGGGGCCCTCTGGTCAAGGCCTGTCGCCGATCTGTCCACAAACAGCGCCTCCCTTTTGGGCTTGACACGTCAAGTAAGTGGCGTCCGCGCAGCGTCCCGACCCCGACCTCGACTCTGGAATGTTTCGGGCGAGGAACCGAAATTTTTCTGCAGGGAGTATTGACGATCCATCGTCAATGCCTCAATCATCCCTGTCTGAGAAAGCGGTCATGGTTCGAGATGTCGAACCACATCGGCCCTGAGCAATCTGTGCTGCACGGCAGATCCATGCACAGCTGCACGACAGATCCGCGCACCAAAGCACCTGCGCCACCCCGTTTCGTTCCGGTGAGGTTCGCACCAGCGCCTCCTGGCTCTTCGCGCAGTTGGAGAGGTACGCGACGCCGCGGGGCGGTCCCCCCCGGCTGAGCTGCGATGGAGCACCCCATGCCTGTGTCGAAACACCGCCGCCGCCCGCCGTACGTCACCCGACGACCGACCGGGTGCCGTCCGTGCCGGTTGAGATCGTCCCGGTCCCATGATCGCGGTGTCCGGTGATTCCGTGCTGCCCGGGTTCCGGCCCGCCCCGTCCATCTGCCGACTGGGAGCGGACGACGCATTCCCCTGCCCTTCAGTCCTTCCGTGATTCCTACCTTGGAGGCACAGTCATGGGCTCGTATGCCCTTCCCAGACGCGTTATCCGCCAGAAGATCCGCGGCCTGCTGTTGGCGCTGGTCGTCGGCGTCCTCGGTGCGGTCGCCACACTGGTCGCGCCGCCGACCGCACACGCCGCCGAGAACACGCTCGGCGCCGCAGCGGCGCAGAGCGGCCGCTACTTCGGCACCGCCATCGCCTCGGGCAGGCTGGGCGACTCGGCGTACACGACGATCGCGGGCCGTGAGTTCAACTCGGTGACGGCCGAGAACGAGATGAAGATCGACGCCACCGAACCGCAGCGGGGCCAGTTCAACTTCACCGCCGGTGACCGCGTCTACAACTGGGCGGTGCAGAACGGCAAGCAGGTGCGCGGTCACACCCTGGCCTGGCACTCCCAGCAACCCGGCTGGATGCAGAGCCTCAGCGGCAGCACACTGCGCCAGGCGATGATCGACCACATCAACGGCGTGATGGGCCACTACAAGGGCAAGATCGTCCAGTGGGACGTCGTGAACGAGGCCTTCGCCGACGGCAACTCAGGAGCACGGCGCGACTCCAACCTCCAGCGCACCGGCAACGACTGGATCGAGGTCGCCTTCCGCACCGCGCGCGCCGCCGACCCGGCCGCCAAGCTCTGCTACAACGACTACAACGTCGAGAACTGGACCTGGGCCAAGACCCAGGCCGTGTACGCCATGGTCCGGGACTTCAAGCAGCGCGGCGTACCGATCGACTGCGTCGGCTTCCAGTCGCACTTCAACAACGACAGCCCCTACAACAGTAACTTCCGCACCACCCTGCAGAACTTCGCCGCCCTCGGCGTCGACGTGGCCATCACCGAACTCGACATCCAGGGCGCCTCGGCCACGACCTACGCCAACGTGACCAACGACTGTCTGGCCGTCCCGCGCTGCCTCGGCATCACCGTCTGGGGTGTGCGCGACTCCGACTCCTGGCGACCGGAGCAAACGCCGCTGCTGTTCAACCGCGACGGCAGCAAGAAGCCCGCCTACACCGCCGTCCTCAACGCACTCAACGGCGGCTCCACTACGCCCCCTTCGGATTCCGGACAGATCAAGGGCGTCGGTTCAGGCCGCTGCCTCGACGTGCCCGGCACCAGTACCACCGACGGCACCCAGCTCGACCTGTGGGACTGCAACAACGGCACCAACCAGCAGTGGACGTACACCGCCGCCGGTGAGCTCAGGGTCTACGGCGACAAGTGCCTGGACGCCGCCGGCACCGGCAACGGCACCAAAGTTCAGATCTACAGCTGCTGGGGCGGCGACAACCAGAAATGGCGCCTCAACGCCGATGGATCCATCGTCGGCGTCCAGTCCGGCCTCTGCCTCGACGCCGTCGCAGGCGGCACCGCCAACGGCACCCTGATCCAGCTCTACTCCTGCTCGAACGGCAGCAACCAACGCTGGACCCGCACCTGAGAGGACCTGCCACAAACGAAAGGGTGAATCGATGAAGACCTACGGTGCGGCTTCCCTTGCCCCCCACGAAGACTTCGCTGGTGGTCCCGGGTCGCCGCCGTGGTGGCGGCGACCCTCGCGATCGGCATGCTCGCCGCGGTGAATCCGGCGCCCGCCGAGGCGGCGACGGTGGACGCCAATGCCTGGTATGTCCTGGTCAATCGCAACAGCGGCAAGGCGCTGGACGTCTCCGGCGCGTCCACCGCCGACGGCGCGCGGGTCAGCCAGCGGACGCGCAACGACGGAGCCAACCAGCAGTGGAGTTCGTGGCCTCCGGCGACGGCTGCTACCGCCTCAAGGCCCGGCATTCGGGCCAGGTTCTCGACGTGGCCGGCGCCTCGACCGCAGACGGTGCCGCGATCCAGCAGTGGGCCCACCACAACGGGGCCAACCAGCAGTTCCGCCTGGCCGACTCCGACGCGGGCCACGTCCGGCTGATCAACCGCACCAGCAGCAAGGCGGTGGAGGTGCAGGGCGCCTCCACCGCCGACGGCGGCAACGTCGTCCAGTACAGCCCGCGCCGGGCAGCCGAACGCACATCACCACCTGCGGGCTCGAATAATCATCGCTCCTGGTCAAGCGGCATAGCCGTACTCGTTGATCACGCCGCCGAGAATGCGACCCTCACAGCATCAGTGCTGCATGGCCCACACCTACGGAGGCTCGATGAATGGGGCCTCCGAGGCGGCTGCCCCAGCCTGACGGGGAACGATCACCAGTCTCACGGGGAACGATCTGCAAAGCGCCGAGACGTTCCTGACCAGATGCACTCGTGAACACCCCGAGGCCCTGGTGGACCAGAGATTCAAGAGTGCCGTCGCCGCCCGCGGACAGAAGGTGGGTATCGAAGTCGAAGTGGTGAAACGCAACCCCGGCGACAGCGGGACCCCCGCCTGGCGAGGCGCATGAGTGGTGGGGAATTGCCTCTGGCAGCGGTGCCGGCCCGGCTGGAGGAGCGTGAGCGGGAGATCGCCGCGCAGGCCGAGGCGGCCCAGGAACACATCGCGGAGTTGACCGCGCAGTTGGATGGACTCGGCAAAGCTGCCGAGGAGATCCGGATCACCCGCAAGACCCTGCTGGAACTGCCCGAACCTCAACCGCCCGCGCCGCCGCCCGCCCAACTGCCCGACCATCCGGCCTACCAGCAGATCATGGCGGTGTTCGCCCAGGCCGACACCCCGCTGCGGGCACGCCAGGTGCCTCCGGCTTGGGCGGCGACGGCCTCGGCGTGGACGGTGTGGTAGCCGAGCATCCCAGCGCCGCACCGCCGCCTCCGGCGGCGCCTTGAGCCGCGGCGGGCCGAGCTGGTCGGCCCGTCGCGGCTACCGGTCAGAGCCCGAACAGCTGCTCCGCGTTGCGGTGGGTGATCGCCGCCCGTTCCTCGGCGGTCAGGTCGAGCCCGTCGATGAAGTCCGGCACCTTGCCGAGCCGCAGGAAGGGATAGTCGGTCGACCAGATCACCCGGTCGAGTCCGACGGTCGAGCGTACGAACTCGAATTCGGCGCGGTGCTCCATGCCGCTCGGGGTGATCCAGACGTTCGAGCGGTAGGTCTCGGTGATGGTCCGCGACAGCCCCGTGTCACCCGGCGACAGGACGTCGTCGAGGCGGTTCAGGAAGAACGGCACCATCTCGCCCCAGTGACCGCTGACGACCTGAAGGTCCGGGAGACGGTCGAAGACCCCGCCGAGGATCATCCGCAGCACCTGGATTCCTGCCTCGTGGTGCCAGCCCCAGCCGCCCAGCGACAGCTCCGCCGTGACCTTGTCACGGAACCCTGCGTAGTACGCCTGCTGGACCTGGGGAACCGGGACGAACGGGTGCACGTAGAGCGGCACTCGCAGCTCGGCGATCCGGGCCAGGACCGGCCGGTACACCGGGTCGTCGAGGAACCGCTCGCCCGGCCGGCCGAGGATCAGCACTCCACACATGCCGAGCCCGGACACGGCCCGGTCCAGCTCGGCGACCGCGGCGGCCGGGTCCTGCCATGGCAGGGCCGCGAACCCGTGCAGCCGGTCGGGGTGGGCGGCCACCGCGGCTGCGAGGCGGTCGTTGGCGGCACGACACAGCGCGATGCCCGGATCGGCCGGCACCATCTGGACCGGACTTGTCCAGGACACGATCTGCACGTCGATGCCATGCTCGTCCATCTGCCGGATCCGGTCTTCGCCGAGATCGGCGCCGAGCCGGTAAGCCGTCGTCCGGTCGACCGCGGGGGACCGTCCAGGACCCGGCCGCACAGGCGCCGAGCTTGCGCTCTGGAAGCGTAGGTAGGGCGCCTCGCGGGCAAGCACCGGGGCGGCTGCCTCCATGATCGCCGGGTCGATCGCGTGTTCCTCGACACAGATGAGAGTCATCTCGTCCTCCTGTGGTGCGGTCAGGAGCGGGCCGTGTCGACGGCGGGTCGGAGGGCCTCCGTGCACCACTGACGGAAGGTGGTCGGCGTGCTGTTCTCGGCGATGCGGAGGACGCCCTCGTCGAGGCCGTCGACCTTGGCCCTCGCCATGTCGGCCATCGCCCGAGCCATGCCGGGCGAGGCCCCGAAGGAGAGCATGGCGGTCTCCAGCGACGCAGCCTCGACCTGCACGTAGCGCACCGGGATACCGACCGCGTCGGTGATGACGGCGGCCATGTCGTTGCCCGACAGGTCCTCCGGGCCGAGCACCGGGACGTCGGCGAACCCGGCCCAGGTGCGGTCGAGGAGCAGGCCGGCGGCGACGGTGCCGATGTCCCGGGTGGCCACCAGCGGCAGCTTGCGGTCGGGCGCGAAGGGCCCCGAGATCACGCCCTCGCCCAGGATCGTGCGGATGTCGCGCAGCGTGTTGTCCATGAAGGTCGGGTTGGCCAGCGAGCGGTAGTTCGTGACCTCGGCGAACAGGTCGTCCATGGCCAGTGAGGCGGTGACGTTGCCGGCCCGGCCGGCGACGGCGGTCCCTCGGCCCAGCGCCGAGACCCCGACGACGTGGCGGACGCCATGCGCGGTGACGGCCTCGACGCCCGGCCTGCTGGCCTCGACATAAGCGGTCATCACGTCGGGGGCACGGAGGTCGCTGGGCATCAGCCAGAACACCGCGTCGGCGCCCGCGAACGCCTTGTCGACCACTGCGGCGTCCCGGTGGGAGCCCTCCACGATCTCGACACGGTCGCGGACGGTGGGAGAGAGTCGCCGCGGGTCGCGGACGACGACCCGGACGGGCTCGCCGGCGTCGAGCAGCTGCTCGACGACATGGCGGCCGATTTTGGCGGTGGGTGCGGTGACGACGATCATGAGCAGTCCTTTGTACGGCGCAGCATGTAAACTCGACCGTACCGTTTACTTTTGGAAGGGGCAACCATGGCGGCTCGACGAGGCGAGAAGCTCCGCGAGCACATCCTGTGGACCGCGAAGGACGTGTTCCTCGAATCCGGCTTCGAGCGCACCTCGATGGACGTCGTCGCCCAGCGGGCCGAGACCTCCAAGCGCTCGCTCTACGCCCACTTCCCCAGCAAGGACGCCCTCTTCTCCGGAGTGGTCGCCCTGGTGCGCGAGCTCTACCTCGATCGCCTGGGCTCACCGGAGCACTACGTCACCACGGAGCGGGCCGATCCGGCCGACGCCCTCGTGCGCTACTGCGGACGGCTGCTGCAGCTGCTGCTGTGGTCCTCGTCCCTGCGCACGCTGCGGATGGGGATCGCGGAGGCCGAGCGGGTACCCGAGATCGCGTCCGGCTACTACGAGGCGGTCTTCGAGGCCCCCATGGCGCGTATCGGCGCGTATGTCTCCCGGACCTGGGGCCTGACGCCGGAGGAGGCGCGGGAGGCGGCCGAGATCCTCGTCGGCCGGACGGTCTACCCCGGACTGGTGCAGGGCCTGCTCGGCGTGCGGGAGCCGATTGCCGAGCGCCCCGACGAGGCCACCCTGGCCGCCGACGTCGACCTCGACCGGATCGCCGCGAGCGTCCGGCGACTCGTCCCGGGCGAACCAGCGTCCTAGCCTCAATACCGGTAAAGCCTCCCTGCCGCACCCGCTCGGCGCGGACCTGGCCGTCTTCCCGGAAACCTGGCTCGGCGGCTATCCAGGGTGGGTGTTCGGGCTCGCGGCATGGAACGACGCCGAGGCCCGCCACTGGTTCCAGCGGCTGACCATGGCCAGCGACACCGCCGACGGCGACCACATGCGGGCCCTGCGCCAGGCCGCGGCCACCCACGGCATCAACGTGGTCATCGGTTTCAATGAGCGCAGCAGACCCCACTCGGCCACCCTGTACAACAGCGCCGCCACCATCAGCTCCGACGGGGACCTCCTGGGCGTGCACCGCAAACTGCTCCCCACCCACACCGAGCGTCTGGTATGGACCCCTGGCGACGCCCACGGCCTGCGCGCGTACGACACTTCGGCCGGACGGGTCGGCAGTCTGGTCTGCTGGGAACACTGGCGCCCCATCGCCCGGCACGCGCTGCATCACAGCGACGAACAGATCCATGTGGCACTCTGGCCGGACATGCCCGAAGCCCACCGGCTGGCATCCCGCTCATACGCCTTCGAAGGCCGCTGCTTCGTGGTCAGCGCCGCGACCTGGCTGCCGGTGACCGCCGTACCGGAGGAGGTCAGGGAAGCATACGCCTGCGGGGTGGGCACGGATGCCGACAGCGAGGCATTCTTCCCCGGCGGCTCAGGCATTGTGGGACCCGACGGAGAGTGGCGTACCGAGCCGGTCCTCGGCCCGGCCATGGTGCTGGCGGCCATCGACCTCGCGGATACCGTCGCCTACAAGCACGACCTCGATGTCACCGGTCACTACGACCAGCCCGACCTTCTTCAGTGGTCGGTCCAGGAAGCACGGATACGCTGAATGAATGCCGCGCACTCACAAGACCACGAACAGCACACGCCGTCGCATCCTCACGGAGGCCGCACTGCTGTTCCGCCGCCACGGCTACCGCGGTACCTCTACCCGTCAGATCGCCGAGGCAGTAGGCATCAAGCAGCCCTCCTTGTTCCACCACTTCCCGACAAGCAGCCGTCCGCACACCGACCGGCCGCTACAACGGCGGCCTCGCCGGCTGCGGTCCCGTCCGCCGGGCGACCGATGTCCCCGGTCTCGACCTGCCGACGTGGTCCGCGCCGGCGTCCTGGTGTCCCGGTTGCCGTAGCCGGGTGTCAGGCGGCGGGTTCGGCGGCCCGCTGTTCGCGCCAGCGCCGCACCCACTCCTCCATGATCTCGACCGCCTTGCCGGTGCCGTCCTCGGCGCGCACGGTCTCGCCGACACTCGCCGCCTTGGCGCGGAGTTTCTCGTCGTTCAAGGCCGTGCCGAGCGCCGCGTCCAGGGCCTCGGCGGTGAACTTCGCGTACGGCACGGGTTTGGCCGCCACCCCCAAGGTGTGCACCTGGGCCGCCCAGAACGGGGCGTCGCCGAAGGTCGGCACCACGACCTGGGGCGTGCCGGAGCGCAGCGCCTCTCCCGTGGTGTTGCAGCCGCCGTGGTGGATGACCACCGAGGAGCGTGGGAACAGCCACGGGTAGTGCACATCGTCGACGCGGAACACATCGTCCGGCACGGTGTCCGGGCCGCCGCCCACCAGAATGAGCCGGCGGTCGTGGGAGCGGACCACGTCCAGCACCTTCTCCAAGGTCTTGGCCGGCGGATGCACCGGCCAGATGGAGCCGAAGGACAGGGTCACCGGGGGAGTGCCGTCCGCCATGAACTTCTCCAGCTCGGGTGAGGGGTTCCACTTGCGGTCCCAGAACCAGTAGCCGGTGATGTGCGACAGCTCCGGCCAGTCGGACGGCTCGGTGAAGAGTGTCCGGCTCACCGGGCAGATCAGCGGGACTTCCCGGCCCAGGTTGCCGTATGGCTTGCCGAACGGGAGCTTGGACAGCCCCGCATCCTTGCGGTAGCCGCCCATGGTGACCGAGTCCAGCATCCCCGCCAGGCGGTGGGTCAGCCGGTTGTAGGCCCCTCCCAGCTTGACCTGGGGCGCCATCATCGCGGGCCACTCGGCGGTCGGGTTCAGCGGCCACCAGCTCAGCGAACACCACGGGACGGTGCCGTCGTCCTCGAACATGATCCGGCTCAGGATGCTGTTCACGACCAGATCGGCGCCCGAGCACACCTCCGCGATCCTGGCGGCGAGGCGGCGGTTGTGCTCGGGGCTCTGTCGCGGGACCTTGCGGGCGGCGCGGAACAGCGAGGCCCCCTGCTGGAGGGCCTCCGCGAGGGCCGGGTGGGCCAGGAAGTCGCGCGGGCTGCCCGGCAGGGCGGCAAAGTCCAGCCCGGCCTCTCCGACGAGTGCCTCGAAGTCCTCGTGGGTGGCCAGGGTCACCGTGTGCCCCCGGGACTCGAGGGCTCTGCCCAGCGCGATGAACGGCTGGACATCTCCGCGTGACCCCGTGACGACGAGCGAGACCTGCATGAATCCTCCGTACGAGTGTGACTGGTGGGACGGCTCGGACCGGGCGGGCTCAGTAATACGCGACGTACCGGTCGAGGATCCGGTCGAGATAGCCGGGCTCGGTGACCGAGCGCATCGGTGGCAGCAGCTTGCACAGCTTGTCGATGGAGACCCTGGTCAGCGTGGGTGCCACATCGACCACGTCGTATCGGGGGCGGGTGGACATACGGCGCTCGATGCCGCGCACGATCGACTCGACCGGCCAGGGGACTCCCGAAGCGACGTTCACCACCTCGTCCTGAACCCCCTGGGCGAGCAGCCCGTCGATCGCCAGCACCACATCGCTCACATCCACCAGATCGCGGTGTGCGTTGCGGTACAGGGTCACGCTGCCACTGCGGACCTGGCCCACGAACGACGGCAGCAGCTGGTGGGACCGCTGCCACCGGCCGATCGCGTGGCTCAGGCGTAGCGTCAGCCACCCCGGCCCGGCCTCGGCGACGGCGCCCTCCAGCATGAGCTTCTGTCTGCCGTACGGTGACGGAGGGTCCACGGGCGCGTCCTCGGCCACCGCGATCTCGGTGGATCCGTACATGGCGTGTGAGGCACTGGACAGATAGACGAGGAGACGGCCCTCGCGCCGACAGCGTCGTGCGACGTCGTGTACCAGCTCCGCCTCGCGGGCGAAGTCCCCCGGGGTGCCCGCGTTGGTACTGGACACCCCCGCGGCCAGTACGGTGGCGTGCGGGTGCCGGTCCGCGACGGCGGCCAGATTGCGAGCGATGAAGCCGTTGCCGATGATTTCCATCAGGGCCGCTTCCCGGAGGCAACACGGGTGGCGGACCCGGCGATCCGGTCCAGCAGCTCGGCCGTGCGCACCGTGGTGGCGGCCCAGGCGGCGTGGCCGGGGTCGGCCCCGGTGTCCTGGGCCCGGCGCACCGCCCCGGCGAAGGAGGCCACCGAGCTCGCGAACTGGTGCTCGGCGGGGAGCACGATCTCCTCCGCGTGGTCCTGCTCGTCGATGCGTAACAGCGGGGACAGAGTGGCGGGCGGGGTGAACGCCCGGTCCACGGTCAGCCGCCCGGTGTTGCCCCACAGGGTGTACCTCGCCCCGTAGCCGTGCTCGAAGCCGAAGGTCAGCGTCACCGTTTCCCCGGCCGCCGCCACCAGCAGGGCGCTGCCCGCCACATCCACCCCCGTCTTCGGGTCGTCGCGCAGCACCGCACCAGCCACGGAGAGGTCGTCGCCGAGGAAGTACTGGGCGAGCCGTACGGGGTAGATCCCCGCGTCGAGCAGGGCGCCGCCACCGAGTTCGGGCCGGTAGCGCACATCGGAGGCGGGCAGCGGGGGGAAGCAGAACGCGGCGTCGATGTGCTGGAGCCGACCGATGCGACCGGCCGCCAGCAGCTCGGCCACCCGACGGTGCAGCCCGTGGTGGACGAACGCGATGTTCTCGCGCAGCACCAGCCCGCGCTCCGCCGCCAGCCGCGCGAGCTCCGCGGTGTCCGCCGCCCTGGTGGTGAGTGGTTTCTCGGCCAGTACGTGAGTGCCGCACTCGAGGGAGCGGCGCGCCCACAGGTGGTGCAGGGCGTTGGGGACCGTGACGTAGACGGCGTCGATGTCGTCCCGGTCCAGCAGTCGCTCGTAGCCGTGGACCGGGACGCAGTCGAAGTCGTCGGCAAACCGTGCCGCCTTCTGCGGATCGCGGCTGGCGATGGCGGCGATGGTGACCTCTGGGAGGTCCCGCATCGCGGGGAGCGTCCGCCGCCGGGCTATCGAGGACGCGCCGAGGACGCCGACGCGCACGGGAGTGGGTTCGGAGGGCTTGTCCATCAGTCACTCAGTCCCGTTTCGGACATCAGGCCGTGCAGACAGGCGATGAGGCTTCTCGCCTGGACGTTCACATAATGGCTATGGCGCAGGAGGCGGGCCAGCTGGCGCATGGTCACCCAGCGGAAGTCGTCGGGGACCGCCAGATCGCGGTCCGCGTCGACCTCGACGACGAGATAGCGGCTGCGGGTGTGGAAGAACCGGCCGCCCTCCTCGGAGAGCATGGTGTCGAAGCGGATGGCGTCCGCCGGCGCGCCCAGCACCTCGTCCAGGAACGGGGGGTACGCCTCGGCCGGCAGGACCTTGTAGTTCTGTGGAGTGCACTGCACGGTCGGGGCCAGCTCGACCACGTCCACGAAGCCCGGCTCCGCCTTGAGATGAACCAGTGCGTGCAGCCACCCCGTCGCCGCGTCGCGCCTGACCAGGAACGCCACGATCCCGGTGTCCCGGCACTCGATCATCGGCTGCGCCCAGCCGCCGACCTCACGGCTGCCGGTGCGTACATCCACCGCCATGACGTCGAAGAACAGGCCGGATTCATGCGCTATCCGGTCCGCGGACCGGTGCCAGCCCTGGACCTCGCCGAGGCCGGTGAGGGTGGCGTCGAGGTCCGAACGGACCCGCGCGTCGTTGATCCAGCTGCGGAGGTGACCCATGGTGTGCGGCGCTCGCCTGTCGCCGTTCTCGTCGCCCCCGTCCGGGCCGCCCGCGAACGGGAGGCAGGACAGCACGGTCCGCGAGTCCATGTTCACCAGGTCGTCCTCGGCGAGCAGGGCGTGCAACTGGCCGATGGTCAGCCAGTGGAAGCCGTCCAGCGGCTCCACGTCCTCGGTCACTTCGACAATCATGTTTCGATTGCGTTTCCGATGGAACCAGGAGCCCTGTTCCGAATGCAGGACGTCGGCCAGCACCTGTCTCGACGGCGGATCCCGGAAGTACTCCAGATAAGGCACAGGCCGTCCGCCGTGCACCCCGGTGTAGTTGCTCCTGGTCGCCTGCACGGTGGGGGAGAGCTGTATACCGTTGCGGTTTCCGGGTTCCATCTTGGCCTGCATCAGACAATGCAGTACGCCATTGAACTCCTTGACCAGGATTCCTAATATGCCGACTTCTCGCTGGACGATGATCGGCTGTGCCCAATCGCGAACGGGTCCCTGGTCGTTCCGTATCCGCAAACCTTGTATCGAAAAGAATCGGCCGGTCTCATGGACGAGGTTCCCCGTCCTATCCTCGAATCGCCAGCCTGTCAAATCGTCCCACGGGATGCGGCGCACCCGCGACGAATCGCTCGCACTGTACTCCCCGAACCACTGGTGAAATTCCCAGAGGCTGCGGCCCGCGCCGTCGACGGCCTGCGCGGACCGCGCGATCCGCGCCGGTAAGCAGGCGTCCGGCTCGCCTGACGACGTGGGACGGCCTGGAGAGTTGCAGGTCACCGGTCCACTCCTCGTTTCCCCTGCTACCGCGCAGCGCTGTGTGGTCGCTTGTGGGTTGGCTTGAATTCGACCGCCGCCTGCGGGCGGTGTGGCAGCCGGAATCCGGCGATCCGATCCGATGCCGACCGACGTCGCTGTCGTGTCGCACGGAGTCTGTTGGCCGGATGGTTTCCGGTCAGATTGATTGGGGTCGCCGTGTTGTCCGGTGATGCGTTGCGTGATCACAGCCAAACGTGATGCGCCCCGGGCTGTCAAGCGGCCACCGTGTTCATGTTCCGGCCGTGTGTCGCGGGAGGTTGTGAGACCGCCGGTCGGTTCCACAAGTCCGTGACATGTGATCAGCGTCACTTTTGACTTGTGGTCCGAACAGGCAGCTATAGAGTGATTGCGGAGATCACGTTGACGCCGGAGTTCACCCCGACGGCTGTCTGAAGTTGCAACAGATGTTCGGAAGATTTATTCGAACGGTTATCAGGTCGTCGGCAGATGGCCTTTCAGTGATCATCTCTAATATGCTGAGCATAGGAACCGAAGCGCGACGGGGGATGTAATTGTCCATGTCAGTGGATGCGTTACGGCATGCTCGCGTCGACAGGGGGATCGCAGTAGTCGGGATATCCACCCGCTTACCCGAAGCGAATTCACCGGCGGACTTCTGGCGCCTGCTCCACGACGGCGCCGACGCGGTGACCCCGGTGCCGCCCGGCCGGTGGGCCCGCCACCCCGACGAGGCCGCACAGGCCCCGGGACACGGCGCCTTCCTCGATCAAGTGGACTGCTTCGACGCCGACTTCTTCGGCATCTCGCCGCGTGAGGCGGCGGCCATGGACCCCCAGCAGCGACTCGCCCTCGAACTCGGCTGGGAGGCCCTCGAGGACGCGGGGCTCACCCCGGACCGGGTCTCGGGGAGCCGGGCGGGCGTTTTCATCGGAGCCATCAGCGACGACTACGCCACGCTGACCCGGCGGCGGGACACCACGGCGGTCACCCATCACACGCTGACCGGCCTGCACCGCAGCATGATCGCCAATCGGCTCTCCTATCTGCTCGGCATCCGCGGACCGAGCCTGGTCGTCGACTCCGGCCAGTCCTCCTCCCTCGTCGCCGTGCACATGGCCTGTCAGAGCCTCCGCAACGGAGAGTGTGAACTCGCCCTCGCCGGCGGGGTCAACCTCAATCTCACCTTCGACGGCACGCTGAGCGTCTCCCGGTTCGGCGGACTCTCACCGGACGGCCGCTGCTTCACCTTCGACGCCCGCGCCAACGGCTATGTCCGGGGCGAGGGCGGTGGTTTCGTCCTCCTCAAGCCCCTCGCGCGGGCGCTCGCCGACGGCGACCGTATCCACGGTGTGCTGCGCGGCAGCGCGGTCAACAACGACGGAGGCGGCGACAGCCTCACCACCCCCAGCCAGGCCGCCCAGGAAGACGTGCTGCGCCGGGCCTGCGCCGACGCCGGGATCGGCCCCGGCGAGGTGCAGTACGTGGAACTGCACGGCACCGGCACCGCGGTCGGGGACCCCATCGAGGCGGCCGCCCTGGCGTCGGTGTTCGGCGCGTCGCGGCAGCCGGACACCCCGCTGCTGGTCGGTTCGGCCAAGACCAACGTGGGACACCTGGAGGGCGCCGCCGGTATCACCGGTCTGATCAAGGTGCTGCTCGCCCTGAAGTCCGGCCGGCTCCCCGCCAGCCTCAACTTCGAGACGCCCAACCCCCGTATTCCGCTGGAGGAGTGGAACCTCCGGGTGCAGACCGGGCTGACCCCGTGGCCGCGGCCCGAGGCACCGCTGCTGGCCGGCGTGTCCGCGTTCGGGATGGGCGGCACCAACGCGCATGTGGTGGTCGAGCAGGCGCCCGCTGTCGACGAGCCGACCCCCGTGGACCAGGCGACCCCGGTCCTGGACGTCGGCTCCGTGCTGCCCTGGCCGGTGTCCGGCCGCAGCGCGCGCGGACTGCGCGGACAGGCGGCACGGCTCAGGGAGTTCGCCGCCGACACAACCGGCGCCGCGACCGTCGCCGCACCCGCCGACCCGGCGGACATCGCATGGTCGCTGGCGTCGTCGCGGGCCGCGCTGGAACACCGCGCCGTGGTGCTGGCCGGAAACCGTGAGGAGTTCCTCGGCGGGCTGGCCGCGATCGCTTCCGCCGACCCCGCGGAACACGTCGTACACGGCACCGCCACGGGCGAGGCCGCCGATGTGGTGTTCGTCTTCCCGGGGCAGGGGTCGCAGTGGGTCGGCATGGCGACCGAACTCCTCGACTCATCGCCGGTGTTCGCCGACTCCGTCGAGAAGTGCGCGGCGGCGCTGGCGCCGTACATCCAATGGGACCTGCTGGACGTCCTGCGGAACACCTCGGGCGACAACCCGCTCGAGCGCGTGGACGTGGTACAGCCGGTGCTGTGGGCCGTGATGGTCTCGCTCGCCCAGGTGTGGCGCGCGGCAGGCATCTCCCCGGCAGCGGTGGTCGGGCACTCCCAGGGAGAGATCGCGGCCGCCTGCGTCTCCGGCGCACTGTCGCTGGACGACGGCGCCCGGCTGGTGGCGCTGCGCAGCCGCGCCATCGCCGAGGAGCTGGCGGGCCTGGGCGGCATGGTCTCGATCGCGGCCCCCGTCGCATGGGTGCGGGAGCTCCTGGCCGACCGGGACGGCGTCTGGGTGGCGGTCGTCAACGGCCCCGCCGCCACGGTCGTCGCGGGCGGCCCCGACGCCCTCGCCGGGACCGTCACCGCCTGTGAGCGGGCCGGTGTACGGACCCGGACCATCGCGGTGGACTACGCCTCGCACACGCCGCATGTCGAGCGGGTGCGTGAGCGGCTGCTGGAACTGGCCGCCCCCATCGCCCCGCGCACCGGCGAGGTGCCCCTGTACTCGACCGTCACCGGCGCGCCCGTCGACGGCGCGGAGCTGGACGCCGGGTACTGGTACCGGAATCTGCGGGAGCCGGTGCTCTTCCAGGACACCCTCGGTGCCCTGCTGGGGGCCGGGAAGACGGTGTTCCTCGAAGTAAGCCCGCATCCGGTGCTCACCACCGCGGTGGCCGAGGCCGCTCAGGCAGCCGGCGCCGACGTCTTCGCCGGCGGAACGCTGCGCCGCGACCAGGGCGGCGCCAGGCGGTTCCTGACCTCCGTAGCCGAGCTGTGGGCCCACGGCGTCGCTCCCGACTGGGCCCGGCTGTTCGCGGGCACCGGTGCCCGCCGTACCGACCTGCCCACCTACGCCTTCCAGCGCGACCGCCACTGGCTCGACGCCCCCGGCGCCGACGCGCCGCCCGTCGCCGTCGCGGAGCCGGAGCAGGAGCAGGAGCCGGAGCAGGAGTCCCCGGCCGCGGACGGGCCGGAGGATGTGCTGCGGGTGGTGCGGGGCAACACCGCCGCCGTGCTGGGGCAGCCGGTGTCGGCGGAGCTCGACGTACGACGGACGTTCAAGGACCTCGGGTTCGACTCCGTCATGCTTGGCGAACTCTGCGGCCGGGTGAACACCGCCCTCGGCATACGGCTGACCACCGCCACCCTTTTCGACCACCCCACCCCGGCCGGGCTGGCCGGCCACATCGAGACCGCGCAGACCGGCCACCGGCCCGCGGCGGCCACCGGTCAGGGCGTCCGCGCCCTGACCGCGGCCGACCCCGACGAGCCGATCGCCATCATCGGGATGAGCTGTCGCTTCCCCGGCAAGGTGGCCTCCCCCGAGGATCTGTGGCGGCTGGTCGCCACCGAGGGGGACGCGATCTCGGGGTTCCCCGAGGATCGCGGCTGGGACCTGGAGCGGCTGCGCAAGGCCGACGCCACCGGCGGCAGCTTCGCCGAGGGCGGTGGATTCCTCGACCAGGTCACGGACTTCGACGCGCGCTTCTTCGGGATATCGCCGCGCGAGGCGCTGGCGATGGACCCGCAGCAGCGGCTGCTGCTGGAGACCTCCTGGGAGCTGCTGGAGCGGGCGGGCATCGACCCGGACACCCTGCGGGACAGCAGGACCGGTGTCTTCGTCGGCACCATGGACCAGGAGTACGGGCCGCGGCTGCACGACGCCCCCGAGGCCCTGGACGGCTATCTGCTCACCGGCAAGACCACCAGCATCGCCTCCGGGCGCATCGCCTATCTGCTCGGGCTGACCGGCCCCGCCATCACCGTCGACACGGCGTGCTCCTCGTCGCTGGTGGCCCTGCATCTGGCGGTGCGGTCCCTGCGCCAGCGGGAGTCCTCGCTGGCGCTGGTCGGCGGGGTGACGGTGCTGTCCACCCCGGGCATCTTCACCGAGTTCAGCCGCCAGCAGGGCCTGGCGCGGGACGGCCGCTGCAAGGCGTTCGCGGCCGCGGCCGACGGCACCGGCTTCGCCGAGGGCGCCGGGATGCTGCTGGTCGAGCGGCTGTCGGACGCGCGGCGCAATGGACACCGGGTACTGGCCGTGGTGCGCGGCTCGGCGGTCAACCAGGACGGCGCGTCCAACGGTCTGACGGCACCCAGCGGGCTGTCCCAGCAGAGGGTCATCCGCGACGCGTGGGCCGACGCGGGCCTGGCCCCCTCCGACGTGGACGTGGTGGAGGCCCACGGCACCGGAACCGCGCTGGGCGACCCGATCGAGGCCCAGGCGCTGCTGGCCACCTACGGCCAGGAGCGCCCCGGCGACGATCCCCTGCTGCTGGGTTCGGTGAAGTCCAACATCGGTCACACCCAGGCGGCCGCGGGCATCGCCGGAGTCATCAAGACCGTGATGGCCATCCGCCACGGGATGGTCCCCGCCACCTTGCACGTGGACGCGCCGACGTCACAGGTCGACTGGGCCACCGGCGCGGTCGCGCTGGTGACCGAGGGCACGCCCTGGCCCGAGCGCGACCGGGCGCGGCGCGCGGCGGTGTCGTCCTTCGGGATCAGCGGGACCAACGCGCATGTGATCATCGAGCAGGAGCCCCTCGCAGCCGAGCCCGCACCAGCGGGCGCGCCCGCGCCCGCGATGCGCGGCCGCGGCGCGCTGCCCTGGGTGGTGTCGGCCCGTACCGCCGGCGGGCTGCGGGCCCAGGCCGAGCGGCTGCGCGCGTTCGCCGCCGCCTGCGACGCCACGCCCGAGGACCTGGGCCGGTCGCTCGCGACGACGCGCGGCGCGCTGGAACACCGCGCCGTGGTGGTCGCTGAGGACCGGGACGCCTTCTTGGCCGGTCTCGGCGCCCTCGCGACCGGGGAGCCGGCCGCGGGCGTGGTGAGCGGGACCGCCCCGGCCCAGCCGGGCGGAGTGGTGTTCGTCTTCCCCGGCCAGGGCGGCCAGTGGGCCGGCATGGCCACCGAACTGCTCGCGTCCTCCCCGGCGTTCGCCGCCTCGATGGACGCGTGCGCCCAGGCGCTGGCGGCCGAGGTCGACTGGGACCTGATCGCGGCCGTACACGACGCGGACGCACTGCGGCGCGTGGAGATCGTGCAGCCGGTGCTGTGGGCCGTGATGGTGTCCCTGGCACAGATGTGGCAAGCGGCCGGCATATCCCCGGCCGCGGTGGTCGGACACTCCCAGGGAGAGCTCGCGGCCGCCTGTGTGTCCGGCGCGCTGTCGCTCGCCGACGGGGCGCGGCTGGTGGTCCTCCGCAGCCGCCTGGCCGCGGCCGAACTGGCCGGCGGCGGCCGGATGCTGTCGATCACCGCCTCGGCCGACCGCGTCTCGGAGCTGCTCGCGGACCGCGCCGACGTATGGATCTCGGTGGTCAACGGCCCGGCCGCCACGGTGGTCGGCGGCACGCCCGAGGCCGTCGCCGAGGTGATGGCCGAGGCCGAGAGCGCCGGGCTGCGCCCGAAGATGATCGCGGTCGACTACGCCTCGCACACCCCCCATGTCGAGCGCATCCGGGAGCCGTTGCTGGCCGGTGCCGCCTCGGTGGCGCCGCGGCCCGGCGCCGTCCCGATGTACTCGACCGTCACCGGCGCACCGGT
Organism: Streptomyces sp. NPDC059679; assembly: GCF_042734105.1. Taxonomy (NCBI): domain Bacteria; kingdom Bacillati; phylum Actinomycetota; class Actinomycetes; order Kitasatosporales; family Streptomycetaceae; genus Streptomyces; species Streptomyces sp. NPDC059679. The sequence goes on from NZ_JBHWES010000028.1 coordinate 35,150, forward strand.
CGAGGGCCGGGCACTCGACGCCGAGTACTGGTACCGCAATCTGCGGGAGCCGGTGCGGTTCCAGGACACCGTGCGGGCCGTGCGCGACGCGGGACACACGGTCTTCGTCGAGGTCAGCCCGCACCCGGTGCTCACCGCGGTACTTCAGGCCGAAGGCGGCGGCGAGGCCGAGGGCCCCGATGTCCTCGCGGTCGGCACCCTGCGGCGCGAACAGGGCGGGATCGACCAGGTCCTCACCTCCCTGGCCGCGCTCTGGATCCGCGGACTGGCCCCCGACTGGTCGCGGGTGTTCGCCCCCGGCGGCGACCTTGTCGAGCTGCCGACCTACGCCTTCCAGCGCGACCGTTACTGGCTCGCGCCCACGTCCTCCGGCGCCGAGGTCCGCGTCGACCTACCGTCCTCGCCCGTGCCCGAGGCGCTCGAGGGCTTCCCCCGGAGGGTGGCCGAGGCGACCTCCGCCGCGCACCGGACGCGCGTGGTGCTGGACGAGGTGTGTGCCCACGCGGCCGCTGTACTGGGCTGGTCAGCGCCCGGAGACGTCGAGGTCGGGCGGGCGTTCCGCGAGGCGGGCTTCGACTCGCTGACGGCCGTGGAGCTGCGGAACCGGCTCGCGGCCGCGACCGGGGTGAACCTCTCGCCCACCGTTGTGTTCGACCACCCCACGCCGCTCGCGCTCGCCGAGCACCTGCGGGACCGGCTCCTCGGCGAGGACGGGACGGCCACGGCGGACGACGCCCCCGTGGCCGCCGACGACCCCATCGCGATCGTGTCGGCCGGCTGCCGGTTCCCCGGCGATGTGCGCTCCCCGGAGGACCTGTGGCAGCTTCTGCTGTCCGACCGGGACGTGATCTCCGGCTTCCCGGTCGACCGCGGCTGGCCCCTGGAGGACCTGTCCCACCCGGACCCCGGCCGGCCCGGCACCAGCTCTGTCCAGCAGGGCGGTTTCCTCCACGACGCCGCCGAGTTCGACGCGGAGTTCTTCGGGATATCGCCGCGCGAGGCGCTGGCGATGGACCCGCAGCAGCGGCTGCTGCTGGAGACCTCCTGGGAGGCCCTGGAACGGGCCGGGCTCGACCCTGCGGCGCTGCGCTCCAGCCGGACCGGCGTGTTCATCGGCGCCGTCCCGCACGGCTACGGCAGCGGCTCGGCCGATCCGCAGGGCACCGAGGGCTATCTGTTCACCGGCGCCGCGGGCAGCGTGGCCTCGGGCCGCGTCGCGTACACCTTCGGCCTGGAGGGTCCGGCCATCACGGTGGACACCGCGTGCTCCTCGTCGCTGGTGGCGTTCCACCTGGCGGTGCAGTCGCTGCGGCAGGGCGAGTGCTCCCTGGCGCTGGTCGGCGGGGTGACGGTCATGTCCACCCCGACGGTGTTCACCGAGTTCAGCCACCAGGGCGCGCTCGCGCCCGACGGCAGGTGCAAGCCCTTCGCCGCCGGCGCGGACGGCACCGCGTGGGGCGAGGGCGTCGGCGTGGTGCTCCTGGAGCGGCTGTCGGACGCGGTGCGAGGCGGCCATCAGGTGCTGGCCGTGGTGCGGGGCAGCGCGGTGAACCAGGACGGCGCGTCCAACGGGCTCACCGCGCCGAACGGTCCGTCGCAGCAGAGGGTGGTCCGCCAGGCCCTGGCCAACGCCCGGCTGTCGGCGGCGGATGTGGACGTGGTCGAGGCGCATGGCACGGGTACGTCGCTGGGCGACCCGATCGAGGCGCAGGCGCTGCTGGCGACGTACGGCCGGGACCGGCCCGCCGACCGCCCGCTGCTGCTCGGCTCGGTCAAGTCCAACATCGGCCACACCTCCGCGGCCGCCGGCGTGGCCGGGGTCATCAAAATGGTGATGGCGATGCGCCACGGGGTCGTGCCCGCGACGCTGCACGTGGACGAGGTGTCCCCGCATGTGGACTGGGAGTCCGGTGCGGTCGAGCTGGTGACGGAGAATCTGGCCTGGCCCGAACTCGACCGGGTGCGGCGGGCTGCCGTCTCCTCGTTCGGGGTGAGCGGCACCAACGCGCATGTGATCCTCGAGCAGGCCCCGGCGGCCGGAGACCTCTCCGCCGACGAGCGGCCGGCGCACACGGGGGCGCTGCCCTGGGTGGTGTCGAGCCGCTCGGCGGAGGGCCTGCGCAGCCAGGCGCACCGGTTGCGGGAGTTCGCCGCCGCCTCGGAGGCCGACACCGCCGACATCGGCTGGTCGCTGGCGTCGACCCGGGCGGGGCTTGAGCACCGCGCGGTGGTCGTGGCGGACGATCGGGAGGGCTTTCTGCGGGCGCTCGACGCCCTCGCGGCCGGGGAACCCGCGGCCCATGTGGTGACCGGCGAGGTGTCCGGCGGGTCCCGCGGCGCGGTGTTCGTCTTCCCCGGGCAGGGTTCGCAGTGGGTCGGCATGGCGACCGAACTCCTCGAAGTCTCAACGGCGTTCGCTGATTCCATCGAGAGGTGTGCGGGGGCGTTGGCGCCGCATATCGAGTGGGATCTGTTGGAGGTGTTGCGCGAGGAGGGTCCGCTGGAGCGGGTGGATGTGGTGCAGCCGGTGTTGTGGGCGGTGATGGTGTCGCTGGCCGAGGTGTGGCGTTCGGTGGGGGTGGAGCCGTCGGCGGTGATCGGCCACTCGCAGGGTGAGATCGCGGCGGCTTGTGTGTCGGGGGCGTTGTCGTTGGAGGACGGGGCGCGGCTGGTGGCGCTGCGCAGCCGGGTGATCGCCGAGGACCTGGCCGGCCAGGGCGGGATGGTGTCCGTGGCGGCCTCCGTCGAGCGCGTCGAGGAGCTCCTCGAAGGACGCGACGGCGTGTGGATCGCGACCGTCAACGGCCCGGACAGCGTCGTCGTCGCGGGCGATCTGGCCTCCCTCGACGAGACGATGGCGGCGGCTGAGGGGGCGGGGGTGCGGGCGCGTCGGGTGGCGGTGGATTACGCGTCGCATACGCCGCATGTGGAGCGTATCCGGGGGCGGTTGCTGGAGTTGGCGGCGCCGATCGTGCCGCGTGCGGGCGATGTGCTGATGTATTCGACGGTGACCGGGGCGCCGGTGACGGGTGTGGAGCTGGACGCGGAGTACTGGTATCGCAATCTGCGGGAGCGGGTGGCGTTCCATGACACCGTGCGGGTCCTGCTCGACCAGGGCGACCGGGTGTTCCTGGAGGTCAGCCCGCATCCGGTGCTGGCTGGCGCCATCCAGGAGGCCGGCCGCGTCCGGTCGGTGGACACCGCGGTGACCGGCACCCTCAGGCGCGGCGAAGGAGGCTCCCGGCGGTTCCTGACCTCGCTCGGCGAGCTGTGGGTACGGGGCACCGGCCCCGACTGGGCCCGGGTGTTCGCGGGCACCGGAGGCCGCCGCGTCGACCTGCCCACGTACGCCTTCCAGCCCAAGCGCTACTGGCTCGACTCCGCCGCCCCGCGCTCCGCGGCGGCCGCCGACGAGAACGCCGCTTTCTGGGAGGTCGTGGAGCGCGAGGACCTGGAAGGACTCGCGCGAACCCTGCGGCTGGAGGACGCGGGCCCCGAGCTGACGGCCGTCCTGCCCGCCCTGACGGCGTGGCACCGGCGCCACAAGGCGGCCTCCGCGATGGAGTCCTGGCGGTACCGGGCCGACTGGAAGCCGCTGACCGGCCACGCGCCGGCCACCCTCTCCGGCACCTGGCTGGTGGCCGGCACCCGCGAGCAGCTCGAGGGCGAGCTGTACGAGGCGGTCGCCGGGGCCCTGCGCGACCACGGAGCGGCCGTCGAACCGCTGACGGCCCCCGAGGACGGGCAGCGGTGGGCCGATGTGCTCGCCGCGCACACCGAGGCGGCCGGGGTGCTGTCGCTGCTCGCCGACGACGAATCGCCGCTCGACGGCACGCCCGCCGTGCCGGCCGGTTTCGGCCGGACACTGCTGCTGATCCAGGGACTTGAGAAGTCGGGCGCGACCGCCCCGCTGTGGTGCCTCACCCGGGGCGCGGTGTCCGTCGGCGGCCAGGACCCGCTCACCGGCCCGGCCCAGGCGCTGGTCTGGGGGCTGGGCCGCGTCGTGGCGCAGGAACTGCCCACGCGCTGGGGCGGCCTGGTGGACCTGCCCCTCGCCCCGGACACCAAGGACCTCGGCCGGCTGTGCGCGGCGCTGGCCGATCGGAGCGGCGAGGACCAGGTCGCGGTCCGTCCGTTCGGGACCTTCGGCCGCCGGATCGTCCGGGCGCCGCTCGGCGACGCGGCGGGCGACGGCTGGACCCCGGGCGAGGGAACGGTGCTCATCACCGGCGGCACCGGGGCCCTCGGCGGGCAGGTGGCCCGCAGGATGGCCGCCCAGGGCGCCCGGCATCTGCTGCTCGTCAGCCGCCGGGGGCAGGCCGCCCCCGGCGCGGCCGACTTGGTGGCCGAGCTGGCCGCCGCGGGCGCCGAGGTGACGGTGGCCGCCTGCGACATCGCGGACGCCGACGCGCTGCGCGACCTGCTGGCCTCAATCCCCGACGCGTACCCGCTGACCGCGGTGTTCCACACCGCCGCCGTACTGGACGACGGGGCCGTGACCGCCCTGACGCTCGACCAGGTCGACAGCGTGCTGCGGGTCAAGGCCGAGGCGGCCTGGCGGCTGCACGAGCTGACCGCGCGACTGGGCTCGGACCTGTCCGCCTTCGTGCTGTTCTCCTCGCTGGCGGGCACCGTCGGCATGGCGGGCCAGGGCAACTACGCCCCCGGCAACGCCTACCTGGACGCGCTGGCCGCCTACCGGCGCTCGCGCGGGCTCGTGGCCACCTCGGTGGCCTGGGGATCCTGGGCGCAGGGCGGCATGGCCGAACGGGACGCGGTGACCGATGTCCGGGTCCGGCACGGTGTACCGCTGCTGCCTCCGGAGTCCGCCGTCCTGGCGCTGGAGGCAGCGCTCGCCCACGGCGACGCGGCCGTCGTCATCGCCGACATCGACTGGGACCGGTTCGCCCACGCCTACACCGCGACACGCCCCAGCCGTCTGCTCGACGAGCTGCCCGAGACCCGGCAGGCCCTGGGCACTGGCCAGGCCACCGGCACGGACACCACCCACGCGCTGCGCGACCGGCTCGCCGGCCTGGGCCCGCAGGAGCGCGAGCGGCAGCTGTTCGACGCCGTACGCACCCAGGCGGCGGCCGTGCTCGGACACGACTCCGCCGATGCGGTGGACCCCCGGCGGCAGTTCCTCGAACTCGGTCTGGACTCGGTCACCGCGGTGGAGCTGCGCAACCGGCTGGGCCTCGCGACCGGTCTGCGGCTGCCCGCCACCGTGGTCTTCGACCGGCCGACCGTGGCCGACCTCGCCCGACACCTCGACGACGAGATGTTCGGCGGGCTCCAGGAGCCGGAGAACCCCGGCGCCGCGGAACTCGACCGGCTCGAAGTCCTGCTGAAGGAGCTGCCGGACGGGGCCCCGGCGAGAGCGGCCATCGCCGGGCGGCTGCGGCATCTGCTGTGGTCGTCCACCGGCGACCGCCCGGCCGAGGACGCCGTGGACTCCGCGGAGCTCGAGGACGCGTCGAACGACGAGATCTTCGACTTCATCGAGAAGGAATTCGGGATCTCCTGACCCGCCCCGCGCCATCGGCAACGACATCGCGCGGACACGCCCACAACTGACCCACGATCGAGGGCAAGAACATGGATGACGTCAAGAAGCTTCGCCACTTCCTGACCCGGGTCACCGCGGAGCTTCAGGAGACGCGGTCGCGGCTGCGGGCCGTGGAGACCGCGGACAGCGAGCCCGTGGCGATCGTCGGGATGAGCTGCCGCTATCCCGGCGAGGTCGCGTCGCCCGAGGACCTCTGGCGGCTGGTGTCCGGCGGCGGGGACGCCATAACCGGGTTCCCCGCCGACCGCGGCTGGGACCTGGCCGGCCTGGTCGACCCCGCGGGCGACCGGCCGGGCACCTCGTATGTGGACCGGGGCGGATTCCTGCACGACGCCGCCGAGTTCGACGCCTCCTTCTTCGGGATATCGCCGCGCGAGGCGCTGGCGATGGACCCGCAGCAGCGGCTGCTGCTGGAGACCTCCTGGGAGCTGTTCGAACGCGCCGGTCTCGACCCGGCGGCGCTGCGCGGGAGCCGGACGGGTGTCTTCATCGGCTCCAGCTTCCGCGACTACGGCAGCAGGCTGCCCGCGGTCCCCGAAGAGGTCGAGGGCCACGCCATGACGGGCGTGGCGGGCAGCGTGGCGTCGGGCCGGATCGCGTACACCTTCGGTCTGGAGGGCCCGGCCCTCACCGTGGACACCGCCTGCTCGTCGTCGCTGGTGGCGCTGCACCTGGCGGTGCGTTCGCTGCGGCAGGGCGAGTGCTCCCTGGCGCTCGCCGGCGGTGTCGCCGTGATGTCGACCCCGGACCTGTTCACCGAGTTCAGCAAGCAGCAGGGCCTGTCACGGGACGGCCGGTGCAAGGCGTTCGCGGCCACCGCGGACGGCATGGGGGCGGCCGAGGGCGTCGGGCTGCTGCTGGTGGAGCGGCTGTCGGACGCGGTGCGAGGCGGCCATCAGGTGCTGGCCGTGGTGCGGGGCAGCGCGGTGAACCAGGACGGCGCGTCGAGCGGCCTGACCGCGCCGAACGGTCCGTCGCAGCAACGGGTGATCCGTCAGGCGCTGGCCGACGCCGGAGTGTCCGCCGCCGCCGTGGACGCCGTGGAGGCGCATGGCACGGGTACGTCGCTGGGTGACCCGATCGAGGCGCAGGCGCTGCTGGCGACGTACGGCCAGGACCGGCCCGGGGGCCGGCCGCTGCTGCTCGGCTCGGTCAAGTCCAACATCGGCCACACCCAGGCCGCGGCGGGCGTGGCCGGGGTCATCAAGATGGTGCTGGCCATGCGCCACGGCGTCGTACCGCGCACCCTGCACGTGGATGAGCCGACCCCGCATGTGGACTGGGAGTCCGGCGCGGTCGAGCTGGCCACGGAGAATCTGGCCTGGCCCGAACTCGACCGGGTGCGGCGGGCCGCGGTGTCCTCGTTCGGGGTGAGCGGCACCAATGCGCATGTGATCCTCGAACAGGCCCCGGCGGACGAGCGCGAGCCCGCCGAGGCCCCCGTCCCGGCCGCGCTCACCGGCGCGCTCCCGTGGCCGGTGTCGGCCCGGTCCGCCGCCGCCCTGAAGGCCCAGGCAGGACGGGTGCGCGCCGTCGCCGCCGAACACGGGGACCCGGCCGGTATCGGCTGGTCGCTGGCGTCGGCCCGGTCGGGCCTTGAACACCGCGCGGTAGTCGTGGGCGACGCCCCGGACACCTTCCTGAGCGGCCTCGACGCCCTCGCGGCCGGGGAACCCGCGGCCCATGTGGTGAGCGGCGAGACCACCGGTGCGCCCACGGGCGTGGTGTTCGTCTTCCCGGGCCAGGGCTCGCAGTGGGTCGGCATGGCCTCCGAACTCCTCGGCTCCTCCCCGGCGTTCGCTGATTCCATCGAGAGGTGTGCGGGGGCGTTGGCGCCGCATATCGAGTGGGATCTGTTGGAGGTGTTGCGCGAGGAGGGTCCGCTGGAGCGGGTGGATGTGGTGCAGCCGGTGTTGTGGGCGGTGATGGTGTCGCTGGCCCAGGTGTGGCGTTCGGTGGGGGTGGAGCCGTCGGCGGTGATCGGCCATTCCCAGGGTGAGATCGCGGCGGCTTGTGTGTCGGGGGCGTTGTCGTTGGAGGACGGGGCGCGGCTGGTGGCGCTGCGCAGCCGCGCCATCGCCGGAGAGCTGGCGGGCCTCGGCGGGATGGTGTCCGTGGCGGCCTCCGTCGAGCGCGTCGAGGAGCTCCTCGAAGGACGCGACGGCGTGTGGATCGCGACCGTCAACGGCCCGGCCGCCACCGTCGTGGCCGGATCCCCGGAGGCGCTGGACGCGGTGCTGGCGGCGGCTGAGGGGGCGGGGGTGCGGGCGCGTCGGGTGGCGGTGGATTACGCGTCGCATACGCCGCATGTGGAGCGTATCCGGGGGCGGTTGCTGGAGTTGGCGGCGCCGATCGTGCCGCGTGCGGGCGATGTGCCCATGTATTCGACGGTGACCGGGGCGCCGGTGACGGGTGTGGAGCTGGACGCGGAGTACTGGTATCGCAATCTGCGGGAGCGGGTGGCGTTCCATGACACCGTGCGGGTCCTGCTCGACCAGGGCGACCGGGTGTTCCTGGAGGTCAGCCCGCATCCGGTGCTGGCTGGCGCCATCCAGGAGGCCGGGCACGCCGTCGACACCGACGTCCTCGCCGTGGGCACCCTGCGACACGACGAGGGCGGCCCGCGCCGGGTGCTGACCTCCCTGGCCGAGCTGTGGGTACGGGGCGTCGAGCCCGACTGGAAGGCGGTCTTCGGCGGCGCCGCCGCGCCTGTGGACCTGCCCACCTACGCGTTCCAGCGTGACCACTACTGGCTGCGCGGCACCGCCGGCGTCGGCGATGTCGCCGGGGCCGGGCTGTCCGTCGTGGGCCATCCGCTGCTGGCGGCCGCCGTCACGCTGGCGGACGGCGACGGCTGTGTCTTCACCGGCCGCCTCTCCACGGCCGCCCAGCCGTGGCTCGCCGACCACGCCGTACTGAACCGGGTCCTGCTGCCGGGCGCGGCCGTCATGGAGCTCGCGCTGCGCGCGGGCGAGTCGGTCGGCAGCGACCACTTGGACGAGATCGTGCTGCACGCGCCCCTGGTCCTGCCCGCCGACGGCACTCCCCTCGACATCCAGGTCGGCGTCGACGCCGCCGACGAACTGGGCCGCCGAGCCGTCCGGGTGCACTCCCGGCCGCACCGCCCGGACCAGACCGAGGACGAGGCGGAGTGGACCGGCCATGCCACCGGAACCCTCATCACCGCCCCATTCGGCGAGCCCGCGGGCGAGGACACCGCCTGGCCGCCCGCCGACGCGGTCGCCGTGGACATCGACGGCCTCTACGAGCGCCTCGCGGAGGCCGGTTACGCCTACGGACCGGCGTTCCGGGGCGTGCGCGCGATATGGCGGCGCGGCGCCGAGATGTTCGCCGAGGTCGCGCTGGACGAGGCCGGCGCGGGCGAGGCGGACCGGTTCGGCGTACACCCCGCGCTGGTCGACGCGGCGCTTCAGACACGGCTCGTGACGGTGCTGGAGGGCGAGGCGGAGCGGATGATGCCGTTCTCGTTCACCGGCGCCCGTATCCACGCCACGGGCGCCACCTCGGCTCGGGTCCGGGTGGCCCCGGCCGGCCCCGACGCGATCTCGGTGCGGATGACCGACCAGGCCGGGCTGCCGATCCTCACGGTCGACCAGATCGTCTCGCGCCCGCTGTCCGCCGACGCGATGTCCGGCACCGCGGTCAACTCGATGTACGAGGTGACCTGGGTGCCCCTGGACGCGGTCGACGCGCCGGAGCAGGGGCTCGCGATCCTCGGCGACGCCCTGCCCGGCCTCGACGCGCCGCGCTACCCGGACGCCGCCGCCGTGGCCGAGGCCGTCCGCGCCGGCGAGCCGGTGCCGTCGTTGGTGCTGCTTCCCTGCCCGCGCGGGGACGGCGGCGACATCCCCGCCGCGAGCCGGGAGGTACTGACCGCGGTGCTCGGCCCGGTGCGCGAGTGGCTCGCGCACGACGAGCTGGAGGCCGTACGGCTGGTTCCGCTGACCCGGGGCGCGATCGCCGTGGCCCCGGGCGACCGGCTCGACATGGCGCAGGCCGCCGTGCGCGGACTGCTGCGCTCGGCCGCGTCGGAGCACCCGGACCGGATTCTCCAGGTGGACATCGACGGTGCCGCCGACCCGGAGACCGACCCGGGGGCGGTGGCGGCGCTGTCCGCGGTGGCTGCCGCCGCGGTGGCCGCGGGCGAGTCGGAAGCCGTCGTCCGCTCCGGTGTGGCGTCCGTACCGCGGCTGGCCCGCGTGTCCTCGGCGGACCCGGGGACGCTGCCGCTGCCCGGCACGGCCGGAGCCTGGGGGCTCGACCTGGACACCGCGGGCACCCTGGAGGGGCTGACCCTGACCGCGTCCCCGCGGGCCGAGGCGCCCTTGGCGGCGGGCCAGGTGCGGGTCGCGGTGCGCGCGACCGGCGTCAACTTCCGGGATGTCCTGGTCGCGCTGGGCGTGGTCCCCAACACCGAATCGCTCTTCGGGTGCGAGGGCGCGGGTGTGGTGGTCGAGGTCGGTCCGGAGGTGACCGGTCTCGCGGTGGGGGACCGGGTGATGGGTCTGCTGTCGGGTGCGTACGCGGGTCCGCTGGCGGTGGCGGATGCGCGGATGGTCGTGCGTATGCCGGGTGGCTGGTCGTTCGCCGAGGCGGCTTCGGTGCCCGCCGTGTTCCTGACCGCCTACTACGCGCTGGTGGACCTCGCCGATCTGCGGGCCGGCGAGTCGCTGGCGGTGCACGCCGCCGCGGGCGGGGTGGGCATGGCGGCCGTCCAGCTGGCCCGCCACCTGGGCGCCGAGGTGTACGCGACGGCGAGTGAGCCGAAGTGGCCCGTGGTGCGCGGCATGGGAATCCCCGCGGAGCGGCTGGCGTCCTCGCGCTCACTGGAGTTCGCCGACCGGTTCCTCGAGGCGACCGGCGGCCGGGGTGTCGATGTCGTACTGAACTGTCTGGCCCGGGAGTTCGTCGACGCCTCGCTCGGGCTGCTGCCGCGCGGCGGGCGGTTCGTCGAGATGGGCAAGACCGATATCCGTGACGCCGGTGAGGTCGCCGCGGCCCGCTCCGGGGTGCGATACCGCGCGTTCGACCTCGGCGAGGCCGGTGCCGACCGGCTCGGGGAGATGCTCACCCACCTGGCGGAGCTGTTCGAGCAGGGGGTGCTCTCGCCGCTGCCGGTGACCGCCTGGGACACCCGGCAGGCGCCGCAGGCCTTCCGCCACCTCAGCCAGGCTCGTCACACCGGCAAGGTCGTGCTGACCACCCCGCCGTACGGTCCGCTCGACGGCACCGTGCTGATCACCGGCGGCACCGGCCTCATCGGATCCGCCCTGGCCCGCCACCTGGCTACCGAACACCACGTCACTGACCTGGTGTTGACCAGTCGTCGTGGGCTGGAGGCGCCGGGTGCCGCGGAGCTTGTCGTGGACTTGGCCGAGCTGGGGGTCACGGCGCGGGTGGTGGCGTGTGATGTGGCGGATCGTGAGGCGTTGGCGGGGCTGTTGGGTGAGTTGCCCGGGTTGTGTGGTGTGGTGCATGCTGCGGGTGCGCTGGACGATGGGGTGGTGTCGGCGCTGACCCCGGAGCGTTTCGACACCGTGTTGCGGCCGAAGGTGGACGCGGCGTGGCATCTGCACGAGCTGACCCGCGATCGCGATCTGTCGCTGTTCGCGCTGTTCTCCTCCGCCGCAGGTGTCCTGGGCGCCGCCGGGCAGGGCAGCTACGCGGCCGCCAACGCCTTCCTGGACGCCCTCGCCTGGCACCGCCGCGCCCAGGGGCTGCCCGCGCACTCCCTGGCCTGGGGCCTGTGGGCCGACCGCAGCGTCATGACCGGCGCGCTCGGCGCCGCCGACCTGGAGCGGATGCGCCGCAGCGGGGTCCAGGCGCTCACCACCGACGAGGGCCTGGCGCTGTTCGACGCCGCCGTCCGGATGCCGCGTCCGCACACGGTCCCGGTGAGGCTCGACGTGTCCGCGCTCGGCAGGCACAAGGACCCCGCCCCGCTGTTCCGCGCCCTGGTGCGCACCCCGGCCAAGCGGGTGGCGGCGAACGCGCCCGCGGATGGCGGCGGTCTGCGTGAGCGTCTGGCCCTGTTGCCGGTGGTCGAGCGGGATCGGGTGCTGACGGAGTTGGTGCGGGCTCAGGCGGCGGTGGTGTTGGGGCATGGTGGTGCTGAAGCGGTGGGTGCGGACCGGGCGTTCAAGGATGTGGGGTTCGACTCGCTGACGGCGGTGGAGTTGCGGAACCGGCTGGGTGCGGCGACGGGGCTGCGGCTTCCGGTCACGGCGGTGTTCGACCATCCGACGCCGGTGGCGCTGGCCGCGGAGCTGGCTGTACGGCTGGGGGCGGACGGCGAGGGCGTGTCCGCGCCGGTGGTTCCGGTTGCTGCGGCGGTGGCTGTGGTGGCGGACGAGCCGATCGCGATCGTGGGCATGAGCTGCCGGTTCCCCGGCGGGGTGCGCTCACCGGAGGACCTGTGGCAGCTGCTCATCGACGAGCGGGACGCCACCGGCGCCTACCCCACCGACCGCGGCTGGCAGGTCGACGACCTGGGCGACCCCCACTTCCCGGACGACTCCTACGCGCGGGTCGGCGGATTCCTGCACGACATGGCCGACTTCGACCCCGAGTTCTTCGGCATCTCGCCGCGTGAAGCGCTGGCCACCGACCCGCAGCAGCGGCTGCTGCTGGAGACCACCTGGGAGGCGTTCGAGCGCGCGGGCATCGACCCCGCCACGCTCCGTGCCACCTCGACCGGCGTCTTCACCGGGCTGATCTACAACGACTACGCCTCGCGGTTCCCCCGGCTGCTCAGCGGCTTCGAGGGATACCTGGGCAACGGCAGCGCCAACAGTGTGGCCTCCGGCCGGATCGCCTACACCCTGGGTCTTGAGGGCCCGGCGATCACGGTGGACACCGCCTGCTCGTCGTCGATGGTGGCCCTGCACCTGGCCGCCCAGTCGCTCCGGCAGGGCGAGTGCGCCCTGGCCGTCGCGGGCGGGGTGACCGTCATGTCCACCCCGCGGCCGCTGATCGAGTTCAGCCGGATCGGCGGGCTCGCGCTCGACGGCCGCTGCAAGGCGTTCGGCGCCGACGCCGACGGCATGGGATTCGCCGAGGGCATCGGCATGCTGGTCGTCGAGCGGCTCTCCGACGCCCGGCGCAACGGACACCGGGTGCTGGCGGTGCTCCGCGGTTCCGCGCTGGGCCAGGACGGCGCGTCCAACGGCCTGACCGCGCCCAGCGGCCCCGCCCAGCAGCGGGTGATCCGCCAGGCCCTGGCCAACGCGGGTCTGAGCGCCGCCGACGTGGATGTCGTGGAGGCACACGGCACGGGCACCTCCCTCGGCGACCCGATCGAGGCGCAGGCCCTCCAGGCCACGTACGGCCAGGACCGGGCCGAGGACCGGCCGCTGCTGCTCGGCTCGGTGAAGTCCAACCTCGGCCACACCCAGGCTGCGGCGGGTGTCGCCGGTGTCATCAAGACCGTGCTGGCCCTGCGCCACGGCGTCGTCCCGCGCACCCTCCACGTCGAGCGGCCCACCTCGCACGTCGACTGGGCGGCCGGGGGGCTGCGGCTCGCCGACGGAAGTGTGCCGTGGCCCGAGACCGGGCGGGCGCGGCGGGCCGCCGTGTCGTCCTTCGGCATCAGCGGCACCAACGCGCATGTGATCCTGGAGCACGTTCCCGAGCAGACGCCCGAGCCCAAGGCGCCCGCGGTCCCGGCCACCGGCGCGCCGGTCCCGTGGGTCATCTCGGCCAAGAGCGCCGAGAGCCTCCGCGACCAGGCCCGCCGACTGCACGAGCGGGTGACCGCCACCCCGGACCTGGCCCCCGCCGACATCGCCCGGTCCCTGCTGACCACCCGGGCCGTCTTCGACCACCGCGCGGTGGTCGTCGGCCGGGACCGGGAGGAGCTGCTGCACCGCCTCGCCGCGCTGGCCGGCGGCGAACCGGCCGCCGGTGTGGTCCAGGGCGTCGCGGTCGCGCGCGCGAAGACCGTGTTCGTCTTCCCCGGACAGGGCTCGCAGTGGGCCGGCATGGCCACGGAACTCCTCGACACCTCCCCGGTTTTCGCCGAACGCCTCGAAAGCTGTGCCGCGGCTCTCGCGCCGCACATCGACTGGTCCCCGCTCGACGTGCTGCGCGGCCGCCCCGGCGCGCCGTCGCTGGACCGGGTCGACGTGGTGCAGCCGGTGCTGTGGGCGGTGATGGTGTCCCTCGCCCAGGTGTGGCGGACCCATGGGGTCGAGCCGTCCGCCGTGGTGGGCCACTCCCAGGGGGAGCTGGCGGCGGCGGCCGTGTCGGGTGTGCTGTCGCTCGACGACGCCGCCCGGATCGTGGCCCTGCGCAGCCGGCTCATCGCGCGGGAGCTGGCGGGGCAGGGCGGCATGGTCTCGCTCGCCCGGCCCATGGGCGCGGTCCAGGAGCTGCTGAAGCCGTGGGGCGAGCGGATCAGCGTCGCCACCGTGAACGGGCCCGGCTCCACCGTCGTCGCCGGTGAACCGGACGCGCTGGAGGAGCTGATGGCCGCCTGTGAGCGCGAGGGGGTGCGGGCGCGCCGTATCCCGGTGGACTACGCTTCCCACTCCCCGCAGGTAGCGCGGTTGCGCGAGGCCCTGCTCGAACTGGCCGCGCCGGTGGTGTCCCGGCCACCGGAGCTGCCCATGTACTCCGCCGTCACCGGCGAACTCCTCGCCACCGGCGCGGCGGACGCCGAGTACTGGTACCGCAACCTGCGCCGGACCGTGCTCTTCGAGCAGGCCACGCGCGCCTTGGCCGGCGCGGGACACGAGGTGTTCGTCGAGGTCAGCCCGCACCCGGTGCTGACCACCGGCATGGCGGAGACGCTCGAGGACCACCCCGGCGAGATCGCGATCGGCGGCACTTTGCGGCGCGACGAGGGCGGCCGGGACCGGCTGCTGACCGCGCTGGCCGAGGTGTTCGTGACCGGGGTGGCCGTGGAATGGGCGACCACCTTCGAGGGCGGGCGGACCGTGGACCTGCCGACCTACGCCTTCCACCGGCAGCGCTACTGGCTGGACGCGCCGCCGGAGCCCGAGGCGACCCGGGGCAACGCCGCCGTGGACGAGGCATTCTGGGCCGCGGTGGACCAGCTCGACCCGGACGGGCTGGCGTCGACCCTCGGCGTCGAGGACGCGTCCGTACGGTCCTCGCTGAACGCGGTGCTGCCCGCGCTCTCGGACTGGCACCGGCAGCGGAGCGAGCGCGCCACCGTGGACACCTGGCGCTACGGCATTGCCTGGGCGCAGGTCCCCGAGGCTGCGCCGGCCGCCCTGTCCGGCACCTGGCTGCTGGCCGTCTCCGCCGGGTTCGAGGCGGACCCCCGGGTGGCCGCGCTGGTGGCGGGCATCGAGCGCCGCGGCGCCCGGGCCCTGCCGGTGGTGATCTCCTCCGACCGCCCCGCCGACATCGCCGCACAGCTGCGGACGGCCTGCGAGCCGACCGAGCCGACCGAGCCGGGCGAGCCGGGCGAGCCGGCTCAGCCGGCCGGAGTACTGTCGGTGAGCGCCTGGGACGAGCGGCCACACCCCTCCTTCCCGGCGGTGCCGGGCGGCTTCGCCCATGTCCTGGCGCTGTGCCAGGCGCTGGAGGCCGCCGGTGTCACGGCGCCCCTGTGGTGTGTGACCAGCGGCGCGGTGACCACCGGAGCCGACGACGCCCCCGTCAGCCCGGCGCAGGCGCTGGTGTGGGGGCTGGGCCGGGTGGCCGCGCAGGAACACCCCGATCGCTGGGGCGGTCTGATCGACCTTCCGGCCGAGCCGGACGAGCAGGCCGTGAACCGGCTGTCCGGGCTGCTGTCCGGGGGATCCGGGGAGGACCAGCTCGCCGTACGGGCCGGCGGTGTCCTCGCCCGCAGGCTGGCCCGCACCCCGGCGCCCGCCGCCCCCGGCCGCGAGTGGACCCCCACCGGAACCGCGCTGATCACCGGGGGCACCGGCGCCATCGGCGGCCATGTCGCCCGCTGGCTGGCCGCCCGCGGCGCCGAACACCTGCTGCTGCTCAGCCGGAGCGGACCGGAGGCCGAGGGGGCCGCGGAGCTGCGGGCCGGTCTGGAGGCGGCCGGCGCCCGGGTGACCCTCCTCGCCTGCGACGCCGGGGACCGCGAGGCGCTGGCGGCCGCGCTGGCCGACATCCCGGACGAGCTGCCGCTCACCGCCGTCTTCCACACCGCCGCGGTGCTGGACGACGGCCCGCTGGACGCGCTGACCGCAGACCGGGTGGACGCCGTGCTGCGGGCGAAGACCGGCGCCGCCTGGAACCTGCACGAGCTGACCGCGGATCTGGACCTGTCGGCGTTCGTCCTGTTCTCCTCCACCGCCGGCACCTTCGGCGCCGCCGGACAGGCGAACTACGCGCCTGGCAATGCCTACCTCGACGCGCTGGCGTGGCACCGGCGCGCCCACGGCCAGGTCGCCACCTCCATCGGCTGGGGTGCCTGGGCCCAGGGCGGCATGGCCGAGAAGGAGGCCGTCGCCGATCTGCGGCGCCGGCACGGTGTCCCGGTGATGTCTCCCGAGCGGGCGGTCCTGGCGCTGCGCCAGGCGCTCGACGGCGACGACACCTTCCTGGTCGTCGCGGACATCGACTGGGACCGGTTCTACCTCGCGTACACCGCCGCCCGGCCGAGCCCGCTGCTGCACGATCTGGAAGAGGTGCGCCGCATCCGGGAGTCGGCCACCGGCGGGGCCGCCCCCGACCAGGCGGGGCCGTCGCTCGAGGAGCGGCTGGCCGGCCTCGGCCGGACCGAGCAGGAGCGGGTGCTGCGCGACCTGGTGCGTACCCACGCCGCGGCCGTCCTCGGCCACGACGGGCCCGAGTCGGTGCCCACCGGCCGCCCGTTCTGGGAGCTCGGCCTGGACTCGGTCACCGCCGTCGAGATGCGCAACCGGCTGGGCGGCGCCGTCCAGCGCAAGCTCCCCGCCGGGCTCATCTTCGACTACCCGACCGTCACCGGTCTGGTCGGCTACCTCCGGGACGAGCTGTGCCGGGACGAGACCGAAGTCAGCCCGGTGATGTCCGATCTGGACCGGCTGGACATCGCGCTGGCCACCATGCCCGACGACGACCCGGTCCGGAACGAGGTGGCCGAGCGGCTGGAGAAGCTGCTGCGCCGGGTGAGCCCGGCCTCGGTCGTGACGCGGGCACCCGCGACGGACTGGGGCCTGGACTCGGCCTCCCAGGACGAGGTGTTCGCGCTCATCGACGAAGAACTGGGAGAGCCGTAACCCGGCTCCCGGCACACGCCTTCCCGACCGCTAGGGATCACAAGGATGGACCAGTCACCCATGGCGAATGAAGAAAAGCTCTTCGAGTACCTCAAGCGTGTCACCGCGGAGCTGAAGGAGACGCGGGCGCGGTTGCGGGACGCGGAGGCGGCGGCTGGTGAGCCTGTGGCGATCGTCGGCATGAGCTGCCGCTACCCCGGCGGGGTGACCTCGCCCGAGGAGCTGTGGCGCCTGGTGGCCGACGGCACGGACGCCATCTCCGAGGTGCCGGCGGACCGCGGCTGGGACCTGGCGGGGCTGTTCGACGTGGCCGGGGAGCGGCCCGGGACCTCGTATGTGAACCGGGGCGGTTTCCTGTACGACGCCGCCGACTTCGACGCGGGCTTCTTCGGCATCTCACCGCGCGAGGCGCTGGGCATGGACCCGCAGCAACGGCTCCTGCTGGAGACCTCCTGGGAGCTGTTCGAGCGGGCCGGAATCGACCCGGCGTCGCTGGGCGGCAGCCGCACCGGCGTGTTCATGGGGTCCAGCTTCCACGGCTACGGCGGCGAGCTGACCGACGCCCCCGAGGAGGTCCAGGGCTATCTGCTCACCGGCCGCGCGGACAGCGTGATCTCCGGCCGGATCGCCTACACCCTGGGTCTTGAGGGCCCGGCGATCACGGTGGACACCGCCTGCTCGTCGTCGCTGGTGGCGCTGCACCTGGCGGTGAACGCGCTCCAGCGGGGCGACTGCTCGATGGCCGTCGCCGGCGGGGTGATGGTGATGGCCACCCCCGAGGTGTTCGTCGAGTTCAGCCGCCAGCAGGGCCTGTCGCGCGACGGCCGGTGCCGGGCCTTCGCGGGCAGCGCCGACGGCACCGGCCTCGCCGAGGGCGTCGGCGTCCTGCTGGTGGAGCGGCTGTCGGACGCGGTGCGCAACGGCCACCAGGTGCTGGCCGTGGTGCGCGGCAGCGCGGTGAACCAGGACGGCGCGTCCAACGGGCTCACCGCGCCCAACGGGCCCTCGCAGCAGCGGGTCATCCGGCAGGCCCTGGCCGCCGCCGAACTGTCCCCGGTGCAGGTCGACGTCGTGGAGGCGCACGGCACGGGCACCACGCTGGGCGACCCGATCGAGGCGGACGCGCTGCTGGCGACGTACGGCCAGGACCGGCCCGCCGACCGCCCGCTGCTGCTCGGCTCGCTCAAGTCGAACCTCGGCCACACCCAGGCCGCGGCGGGCGTGGGCGGAATCATCAAGATGGTGATGGCGATGCGGCACGGCACCGTGCCCGCGACGCTGCACATCGACGAGCCGACCCCGCATGTGGACTGGGAGTCCGGCGCGGTGCGGCTGGTGACCGAGAACACCGACTGGCCCTCGACCGGGCAGCCCCGGCGCGCCGCCGTGTCCTCGTTCGGGGTGAGCGGCACCAACGCGCATGTGATCATCGAGCAGCCGCCGGCCGTCACGGCACCCGAGGCCGAGGAGGTCTCCGACGCGCCCGCCCCCTTCGCGCCCGCGGCGGCGGACAGCGTGGTGCCCTGGGTGGTGTCGGGCCGTTCCGCCGAGGGACTGCGCGCACAGGCCGCCCGGCTGCGCACCTTCGCCGCCGACTCCCGCGAGGCGGACCGGTACCTGGGATGGTCGCTGGCGTCGTCGCGCGCCGCGCTGGAGCACCGCGCGGTGGTGGTCGCCGGGGACCGGGACGCCTTCCTGACCGGTCTCGACGCCCTCGCCGCCGGGGAGCCCGCCGCCCACGTGGTGAGTGGCGCCGCCGGGGCACAGACCCCCGACGGCGTGGTGTTCGTCTTCCCGGGGCAGGGCTCGCAGTGGGTGGGCATGGCGACCGAACTGCTGGAGTCCTCGCCCGAGTTCGCCGAGTCGGTCCAGCGGTGTGCCGAGGCCCTCGCGCCGCACATCGACTGGGATCTGCTCGACGTGCTGCGGGACGGCGGCTCGCTGGAGCGGGTGGACGTGGTGCAGCCCGTGCTGTGGGCGGTCATGGTGTCGCTGGCAGCGCTGTGGCGTTCGATGGGCGTGGTGCCGTCGGCGGTGGTCGGACACTCGCAGGGCGAGATCGCGGCGGCGTGCGCGGCCGGGGTCCTCTCGCTGGAGGACGGGGCCCGGCTGGTGGCGCTGCGCAGCCGGGTGATCGCCGAGGACCTGGCCGGCCAGGGCGGGATGGTGTCCGTCGCCGCCTCGGCCGAGCGGGTGACGGAGCTGCTGGCCGATCGCGACGGGGTGTGGATCGCGGCCGTGAACGGCCCCGCCGCCACGGTGCTCGGCGGCAGCCCCGACGTACTGGCCGAGGTGATGGCGGCGGCCGAGGCCGAGGGGCTGCGGGCCCGGTCGATCGCGGTGGACTACGCCTCGCACACACCGCATGTCGAACAGGTCCGCGACGCCCTGCTGGAGCTGGCCGCCCCGATCACCCCGCGGGCCGGGGACATCCCCATGTACTCCACCGTCACGGCCGCGCTCGCCGACGGCGAGGCGCTGGACGCGGAGTACTGGTACCGCAATCTGCGCGGACAGGTCCGCTTCCATGAGACCGTACGGACCCTCATCGGCGCCGACAGCACGGTGTTCCTCGAGGTCAGCCCGCATCCGGTGCTGGCGGGCGCGATCGAGGAGGCCGGGCACGCCGCGGACACCGATGTGACGGCCGTGGCGACGCTCCGGCGCGGCGAGGGCGGTCCGGGGCGCGTGCTGACCTCCCTGGCCGAGCTGTGGGTGCGTGGCGTCCAGCCCGACTGGCGGGCCGTGTTCGGCGGCGACACCGAGCGGGTGGACCTGCCCACATACGCGTTCGAGCACCGCCGCTACTGGCTGTCGGGGACCGGCTCCGGAGTAGGTGACCTGGCGGGGGCCGGCCTCTCGCCGCTGGGGCATCCGCTGCTGGCGGCCGGGATCGGCGTGGCCGAGGGCGGCGGGGCCCTGTTCACCGGCCGGCTGTCCACCGGCTCGCACCCCTGGCTCGCCGACCACGCGGTGGCGGGCCGGGCCCTGGTGCCGGGCGCCGCCGTGCTGGAGCTGGTGCTGCGCGCCGGGGAGTACGCCGGCTGCGACCGGCTGGAGGAACTGGTCCTGCGGGCCCCGCTGCTGGTGCCGGACGACGGCACCGCGGTCGAGGTGCAGGTCGGCGTCGACCCGGCCGACGAGCAGGGGCGGCGCGCGGTACGGCTGCACTCCCGGCCGCACCGCCCGGGGCCGGACGAGGACGGCGCGGAGTGGATCTGCCACGCGACGGGCACGGTGACCGCCGGTGGCGCCGAGCAGCCCGCGGCGGCCCCGGAGACGGTGTGGCCGCCCGAGGGCGCGACGCCGGTGCCGACCGAGGGAGTCTACGAGCGCCTCGCGGAGGCGGGGTACGCCTACGGGCCGGTATTCCAAGGGCTGCGCGCGGTGTGGCGGCGCGGCGAGGAGGTGTTCGCCGAGGTCGCGCTGGACGAGCCCGCGGCGGGCGAGGCCGGGCGGTTCGGGGTGCACCCGGCCCTGGTGGACGCGGCGTTGCAGAGCAGCCTTGTGGTCCTGCTGGAGGACGGAGGGGAGCGCAAGCTGCCGTTCTCCTTCTCCGGCGCCCGTATCCACGCCACGGGCGCCACCTCGGCTCGGGTCCGGGTGGCCCCGGCCGGCCCCGACGCGGTCTCGGTGCTGATGACCGACCACGCCGGGCTTCCGGTCCTCACCGTCGACGCGCTCACCTCCCGACCGCTCGCCGCGGCCGCGGCGGCGGGCCCGGCGGTGGACTCGATGTACGAGGTGGTCTGGGCGCCGCTACCGGTGGCCTTCGGCGCGGCGCCGGAGCGGGTCGCGATCCTGGGCGAGATGGCCGTACCAGGCCTTGACGCCCCGTCGTACCCCGATGTCGCCTCCGTGGCCGCGGCGGCGCGCGGCGGCGAGTCGCTGCCCGTGACGGTGCTGCTGCCCTGCCCCGCCGCAGCCCCGGGCGCGGACGCCCCGGCGGCGAGCCGGGCGCTGCTGGCCGAGGTGCTCGGCGTGGTACGGGAGTGGCTCGGCCACCCCGAACTGGAGGACACCCGGCTGGTCCTGGTGACCCGCGGGGGGATCGCGGCGGAGCCGGGCGAGCGGGTCGATGTCGCCCAGGCCGCCGTGCGGGGCCTGGTGCGCTCGGCGAGCTCCGAGCACCCCGGCCGGATTCTCCAGGTGGACATCGACGGTGCCGCGGAGTCGGCGGCGGCGGTGGCCGCCGTGGTGGCGGCCGCGGCCTCGGCCGGCGAGTCGGAGGCCGTGCTGCGCTCGGGCGTGGCCTCGGTGCCACGGCTCGGCCGGGTCTCCCCGTCGGACGCGGGAGCCCTGGCGGTGCCCGACGGCGCGGAGGCGTGGAGCCTTGATCTGGACACGGGCGGCACCCTGGACGGGCTGCGCCTGGTGCCGTGCCCGGAGGCCGAGGCGCCGCTGGGCGCGGGCCGGGTGCGGGTGGCGGTGCGGGCTACCGGCGTCAACTTCCGGGATGTCCTGGTCGCGTTGGGCGTCGTTCCGCTGTCCGGCGCGGTGTTCGGGTGCGAGGGCGCGGGTGTGGTGGTCGAGGTCGGTCCGGAGGTGACCGGTCTCGCGGTGGGGGACCGGGTGATGGGTCTGCTGTCGGGTGCGTACGCGGGTCCGCTGGCGGTGGCGGACGCGCGGATGGTGGTGCGTATGCCGGGCGATTGGTCGTTCGCCGAGGCGGCTTCGGTGCCCGCCGTGTTCTTGACGGCCTACTACGCGCTGGTGGACCTGGCGGGGGTGCGGGCGGGCGAGTCGCTGCTGGTGCACGCTGCCGCGGGTGGGGTGGGCATGGCGGCCGTCCAGCTGGCCCGCCATCTCGGTGTCGAGGTGTACGCGACGGCGAGTGAGCCGAAGTGGCCCGTGGTGCGCGGCATGGGAATCCCCGCGGAGCGGCTGGCGTCCTCGCGCACCCTGGAGTTCGCCGACCGGTTCCGCGCCGTGGACGTGGTGTTGAACTCGCTGGCCCGGGAGTTCGTGGACGCGTCGCTCGGCCTGCTGGGGCCGGGGGGCCGGTTCCTCGAGATGGGCAAGACCGACATCCGTGACGCCGACGAGGTCGGCGCCGCCCGGCCCGGCGTGTCGTACCGGGCGTTCGACCTGGGGGAGGCCGGCCCCGACCGCGTCCAGGAGATGCTGGCGCACCTGGTGGAGCTGTTCGAGCAGGGGGTGCTCTCGCCGCTGCCGGTGACCGCTTGGGACGCCCGTCAGGCGCCGGATGCCTTCCGCTACGTCAGCCAGGCTCGTCACACGGGCAAGGTGGTGCTGACCACGCCGCCGTCCGGCCTGCTGGACGGGACCGTGTTGATCACGGGGGGTACGGGGGTCATCGGGTCGGCGGTGGCCCGTCATCTGGCCGCGGAGCACCGGGTCACCGAGCTGGTGTTGACCAGTCGTCGTGGGCTGGAGGCGCCGGGTGCCGCGGAGCTTGTCGTGGACTTGGCCGAGCTGGGGGTCACGGCGCGGGTGGTGGCGTGTGATGTGGCGGATCGTGAGGCGTTGGCGGGGCTGTTGGGTGAGTTGCCCGGGTTGTGTGGTGTGGTGCATGCTGCGGGTGCGCTGGACGATGGGGTGGTGTCGGCGCTGACCCCGGAGCGTTTCGACACCGTGTTGCGGCCGAAGGTGGACGCGGCGTGGCATCTGCACGAGCTGACCCGGGACCGCGATCTGTCGCTGTTCGCGCTGTTCTCCTCCGCCGCGGGCGTGTTCGGCGCGCCCGGGCAGGGCAGCTACGCGGCCGCCAACGCGTTCCTGGACGCCCTGGCGCAGGCCCGCCGCCGGGCGGGGCTCCCGGGGCAGTCGCTGGCCTGGGGCCTGTGGGCCGACCGCAGCGCGATGACGGGGCAGCTGGACCAGGTCGACCTTGACCGGATGGGCCGTACGGGTGTCCAGGCGCTCGCCACCGACGAGGGTCTGGCGCTGTTCGACGCGGCGGCCCGGATGCCGTGTCCGCAGGTGGTGCCGATCCGGCTCGATCTCTCCGCACTGCGCAAGCAGGAGGCCGTGGCTCCGCTGTTCCGCGGTCTGGTGCGCGCCTCGGCGAAGCGGGTGGCCGCGAACGCCGTTGCCGGGCAGGGCGGTCTGCGTGAGCGTCTGGCCCTGTTGCCGGTGGTCGAGCGGGATCGGGTGCTGACGGAGTTGGTGCGGGCTCAGGCGGCGGTGGTGTTGGGGCATGGTGGGGCCGAGGCGGTGGGTGCGGACCGGGCGTTCAAGGATGTGGGGTTCGACTCGCTGACGGCGGTGGAGTTGCGGAACCGGCTGGGTGCGGCGACGGGGTTGCGGCTTCCGGTGACGGCGGTGTTCGACTACCCGACGCCGGTGGCGCTGGCGGCGGAGCTGGCGGTACGGCTGGGGGCGGACGGCGAAGGTGTCTCCGCGCCGGTGGTTCCGGTTGGGCCGGCGGTGGCTGTGGTGGCGGACGAGCCGATCGCGATCGTGGGCATGAGCTGCCGGTTCCCCGGCGGGGTGCGCTCACCGGAGGACCTGTGGCAGCTGGTCGCCGAGGAGCGGGATGCCATGTCGCCGTTCCCCACGGACCGTGGCTGGGACCTCGACGCGCTGTTCGACCCGGACCCCGACCGGCCGGGCACCTCGCACACCCGCGTGGGCGGGTTCCTGCACGACATGGCCGACTTCGACCCCGAGTTCTTCGGCATCTCGCCCCGCGAGGCGCTGGCCATGGACCCGCAGCAGCGGCTGCTGCTGGAGACCACCTGGGAGGTGTTCGAGCGCGCGGGCATCGACCCGGGCGGCCTGCACGGCTCCCCGACCGGTGTCTTCCTCGGCGGCTCGGTGTCCGGCTACGGGGTGAATCTGTTCACCGCCTCCGACGGCCTGGATGGACACCTGCTGACCGGCAACGCGAGCAGCGTGGCGTCCGGCCGGGTGGCCTACACCTTCGGCCTGGAGGGCCCGGCGATCACGGTCGACACCGCCTGCTCGTCGTCGCTCGTGGCCCTGCACCTGGCCGTCCAGGCGCTGCGGCAGGGCGAGTGCACCCTGGCCGTCGCCGGTGGCGTCACCGTCATGCCCAGCCCGGCGCTGATGGTGTCGTTCAGCAGGCAGCGCGGGCTGGCGCCGGACGGCCGCTGCAAGGCGTTCGCGGCGGACGCGGACGGCACCGGATTCGCCGAGGGCGTCGGCGTCCTGCTGGTGGAGCGGCTGTCGGACGCGGTGCGCAACGGCCATGACGTCCTGGCGGTCGTGCGGGGTTCGGCGGTGAACCAGGACGGTGCGTCGAACGGGCTGACGGCGCCGAACGGCCCGTCGCAGCAGCGGGTCATCCGTCAGGCTCTGGCCAACTCCGGGGTGTCCGCGGCCGAGGTGGATCTGGTGGAGGCGCACGGCACCGGCACAGCCCTGGGCGACCCCATCGAGGCGCAGGCGCTGCTGGCCACCTACGGCCAGGACCGGCCGGAGGACCGGCCGCTGCTGCTCGGCTCGGTCAAGTCGAACCTCGGCCACACCCAGGCCGCGGCGGGCGTCGCCGGGGTCATCAAGGCCGTCATGGCCATCCGCCATGGCGTGGTGCCGCGTACGTTGCACGTGGATGAGCCGACCCCGCATGTGGACTGGTCGGCGGGTGCGGTGGAGCTGGTGACCGAGGGCCGGCCATGGCCCCAGGACGAGCGGCCGCGCCGTGCGGCCGTGTCCTCGTTCGGCATCAGCGGCACCAACGCCCATGTCGTACTGGAGCAGGCGCCCATGGCCGACGCACCTCCCGCGCGGGAGCGGCAGGCGGCGCCCGCGGCAGGCGCGGTCGTCCCGTGGGTGGTGTCGGGCCGCTCGGCGGCCGGGCTGCGCGGCCAGGCCGCCCAGCTGCGCGCGTTCGTGGCCGACCGCGCCCCTGAGACAGCGGACGTGGCCTGGTCGCTGGCGAGCTCGCGGGCCGCTCTGGAACACCGTGCCGTGGTGGTCGCGGCGGACCGCGAGGAGTTCCTGGCAGGGCTGGACGCGGTGGCCGCGGGGGAGTCTGCGGGCGGAGTGGTCAGTGGTGCCGTCCAGGACGGTCGGCGGGTGGCGTTCCTGTTCTCGGGGCAGGGTTCACAGCGGCCGGGTATGGGGCGTGGTCTGTCGGCGCTGCCGGTGTTCGCCGAGGCGTTGGAGGAGGTCTGCCGGGCGTTCGACGGGCTGTTGGGTGTGCCGTTGGGCCGGGTGTTGTCCGCCGAGGCCGGTTCGGCGGAGGCGGAGCTGGTGGATCGGACGGATTACACGCAGGCGGGGCTGTTCGCGTTCGAGGTGGCGCTGTTCCGGACGCTCCAGCGTTGCGGGGTGGGTGCTGATTTCCTGATCGGGCATTCGGTGGGGGAGTTGGTGGCGGCTCATGTGTCGGGCGTGTGGTCGTTGGGGGATGCGGCGCGGGTGGTGGCGGCGCGGGGCCGGTTGATGGCGGGGCTGCCCGCTGGTGGTGCGATGGCGGCGGTGGAGGCGACGGAGGCGGAGGTCTCCGGGTGGATCGGCGGGGACGCGGAGCGGTTGGCGGTGGCCGCGGTGAACGGCCCGCGGTCGGTGGTGGTGTCCGGTGCCGAGGAGGCGGTGGAGCGGGTGGTGGGTCTTGCGCGTGAGGAGGGTCGGCGGACGCGGCGGTTGCGGGTGGAGCGGGCGTTCCATTCGCCGTTGGTGGAGCCGATGCTGGCGGAGTTCGCCGAGGTGCTGGGTGGTGTGGCGTGGGGTGAGCCGCGTATTCCGATCGTGTCCAATGTGACGGGTGAGGTGGTCGCGGCCGAGGAGATCGGCAGCGTGGAGTACTGGTTGCGTCATGCCCGGCAGGCGGTGCGGTTCGCCGACGGTCTGAAGTGGCTGGGCGAGCAGGGCGTCACCGACTTCGTCGAGATCGGCCCCGACACCACGCTGAGCAGTCTGGCCGCCGACCAGTCGGCCCCGGCCGGCACGGCGGTCGCGGTGCCGACCAGCCGGCCGGACCACGACGAGATCACCACGTTCACCCAGGCTCTGGCCAGGCTCCACACCCGGGGCACGGCCGTCGACTGGCCCACGCTGACCCCGGCCGCACGGCTCGACCTGCCCACCTACGCCTTCCAGCGGCAGCGCTACTGGCCCGAGCGGACCGCCCCGGTGGGCGTGGACGCCGCCGTCGGCTCCGTCGGGCTCGAGGCCACCGACCATCCGCTGCTCGGCGCGCGCGTCGGCCTGGCCGATGGCGACGGCGTACTGCTCACGGGCAGGCTCTCGCTGGCCGAACAGCCCTGGCTGGCCGACCACGCGGTGCTGGACACCGTTCTGTTCCCCGGCGCCGCCTTCGTCGACCTGGCGCTGCGCGCGGGCGACGAAGTGGGCTGCGACGTGGTCGAGGAACTGACCCTGCACGCGCCCCTGATCCTGTCCGAGGACGTCACCGCGCGGGTCCAGCTGACCGTGGGCGGCGCCGACGACAGCGGCCGCCGGACCCTCGCGGTGTACGCGCGGCGCCAGGACACCGAGGAGTGGACCACCCACGCCACGGGCGTGCTCTCCGAAGGCGCGCCGACGGGCCCCGCCGAGCCGGGCGTATGGCCGCCCGAGGGCGCCGCGCCCGTCGCGCTGGACGGCGTCTACGACCGGCTGAACGAGGGCGGGCTCGGCTACGGACCCGCGTTCCAGGGGCTCACCGCGGCCTGGCGGCGCGGCGTCGAGGTGTTCGCCGAGGTCCGCCTGCCCGAGGCGGCGGCCGCCGAGGCCGACCGCTACTGCCTGCACCCGGCGGTGCTCGACGCGGCGCTGCACGGCATCTCCCTGCTGACCGCGGCGGACGGCACCGACGCTCCGAGCGGTCTGCCCTTCTCCTGGCAGGGCGTGCGGCTGTACGCCACCGGGGCCACGGCGCTGCGCGTCCGTCTGTCCCCGACCAGCGCCGCCGGGATCGCGGTGACGGTGGCCGACGGTGAGGGGCTGCCGGTGGCGTCGATCGACGCGCTCGCCCTGCGCCCGGTCACCGGCCAGCAACTCCAGGCGGCGCGCGGCCACGGCGATTCGCTCTTCCGGCCCGGCTGGGCCGAAGTGGCCCCGGTGGCCGGGGAGGACGGCGCGGCCGCCCTCCGGTGGGCCGCCCTCGGGGCCGACGCGGCCGCGCTGATCGACGCGGCGGGGATCGACGCCGAGCGATACGAGGACCTGGCCGCGCCGGCCGCCGCCGACCGCGGGGACACCCCCGCGCCGGACGCGGTGCTCGCGGTGTGTCCGGACTTCCCCGGGGACACGCCGGACGCGACCAGGGCGGCCACCGGCTGGGCACTGGAGACCGTACGCGCCTGGCTCGGCGGCGACCGGCTCGGCGGGGCCCGGCTGGTGCTGGTCACCCGTCACGCCGTCTCCGTCGACGGGCGGGCCCCCGACCTGCCGCAGGCCGCGGTGCGGGGTCTGGTGCGCTCCGCCCAGTCGGAGCACCCGGACCGCATCGTGCAGCTCGACCTCGACATCGAAGACCACCCCGACACCGAGGACAACCTCGACGCGGTGGCTGCCGGGCTGATCCGCGCCGTACTGACCGCGCGGGCCGCGGACGAACCCGAACTGGCGCTCCGCGACGGCGTTCTGTACGCGCCCCGGCTGACCCGGGCGGCGGCGCCCGGCGACGCGGCGGCGCCCGTCTGGGATCCGAGCGGCACCGTTCTGATCACCGGCGGCACCGGCACGCTGGGCGGCGCCGTGGCCCGCCACCTGGCCGCCGTCCACGGCGTGGCCCATCTGCTGCTGGTCGGTCGGCAGGGCGCCCGGGCCGCGGGCGCCGGGGAACTCGTGGCCGAACTGGCCGAGCTGGGCGCCGAGGCCACCGTGGTGTCCTGCGACGCCGCGGACCGCGACAGCCTGGCCGCCGTGCTGTCCGTCATCCCGGCCGACCGGCCGCTGCGCGGCGTGGTCCACGCCGCCGGTGTGGTCGACGACGGAATCGTGTCCTCCTTGACGCCCGAGCGGCTCCACGCCGTGCTGCGTCCCAAGGCGGACGCGGCCTGGAACCTGCACGAGCTCACCGCCGGAATGGACCTGACGGCCTTTGTGCTGTTCTCCTCGGCGGCGGGTGTGACGGGGGCCGTCGGCCAGGCCAACTACGCCGCGGCCAACACGTTCCTGGACGCGCTGGCCCGCCACCGCCACGCCCGGGGCCTGGCCGCCCGGTCGCTGGCCTGGGGCCTGTGGGAGCAGCGCTCCACCATGTCCGGCGCGATGAGCGAGCGCGACCTGGCGCGGGTGTCCCGCGGTGGGATCTCGGCCCTGTCGGTCGAGGACGGGCTCGCACTGTTCGACGCCGCGCTCGCCGCCGACGAGCCGGTGCTCGTGCCGATGGCGCTCGACCTCGCCGCCGTACGTGGCGGGGGCTCGGCCGTCCCCGCGGTCCTGCGGGCGCTGGTGCGCACCCCGGCCCGGCGCGCCGCGCGGGCCGGCGCGAACACGGGGCTGCGGGAGCGGCTGCACACGATGTCCGAGGCCGAGCGGGACAGGGCCCTGCTCGAGCTGGTGCTGCGGCACGTCGGCGCCGTCCTGGGCCACGCGCCGGGCAGCGCCGTCGCGGACGACCGGCCGTTCTCCGAGCTCGGCTTCGACTCGCTGACCGCCGTGGAGCTGCGCAACCAGCTGGCCACCGCGACGGGTGTGCGGCTTCCGGCCACCTTGGTGTTCGACTACCCGACCCCCGCGGCGCTGGCCGCCCATCTGCGGTCCCAGCTGGTGACCGGCGAGGCCGTCGCCGACGAGGCGCGCACGGTGGCCGCGGCCGACGAGCCGATAGCGATCATCGGGATGAGCTGCCGCTACCCCGGCGGGGTGCGGTCGCCCGAGGATCTGTGGCAGCTGGTCATGGACGGCCGGGACGCGATCTCCGGGTTCCCCGACGACCGCGGCTGGGACGTCGCGGAACTCCACGGCCCCGACGGCCCGGTGGGCGCGGGTGGTTTCCTCTACGACGCCGCCGAGTTCGACCCCGCCTTCTTCGGCATCTCGCCGCGCGAGGCCGTGGCCATGGACCCACAGCAGCGGCTGCTGCTGGAGACGTCATGGGAGGCGTTCGAGGACGCGGGCATCGACCCGGGCGCCGTACGGGGCAGCCGGGTCGGGGTGTTCGCCGGGCTGATGCACCACGACTACGCCACCCGGCTGCGGACCATCCCGGAGGATGTCGCGGGCTTCCTCGGCAACGGCAACACCGGCAGCATCGCCACCGGCCGCCTGGCCTACACCTTCGGCTTCGAGGGCCCCGCCGTCACGGTGGACACCGCCTGCTCGTCCTCGCTGGTCGCCCTGCACCTGGCGGCGCAGGCGCTGCGTCAGGGCGAGTGCTCGCTCGCCCTGGCCGGCGGCGTGGCCGTGATGTCGACCCCGGCCGCCTTCGTGGAGTTCAGCAGGCAGCAGGGGCTGGCGCCGGACGGCCGGTGCAAGTCCTTCGCGGCCGGCGCGGACGGCACCACCTGGTCGGAGGGCGTGGGCCTGCTGCTGGTCGAACGGCTGTCGGACGCGCGGCGCAACGGACACCGGATCCTCGGTGTGGTGCGGGGTTCGGCGGTGAACCAGGACGGTGCGTCGAACGGGCTGACGGCGCCGAACGGCCCGTCGCAGCAGCGGGTCATCCGTCAGGCGCTCGCCAGTTCCGGGGTGTCCGCGGCCGAGGTGGACGTGGTGGAGGCGCACGGCACCGGCACCCCGCTCGGCGACCCCATCGAGGCACAGGCGGTGATCGCGACCTACGGTCAGGAGCGGGCGGGCGACCACCCGGTGCTGCTCGGCTCGCTGAAGTCGAACCTCGGCCACACCCAGGCCGCGGCGGGCGTCGCCGGGGTCATCAAGATGGTGCTGGCGATGCGCCATGGCGTGGTGCCGCGTACGTTGCACGTGGATGAGCCGACCCCGCATGTGGACTGGTCGGCGGGTGCGGTGGAGCTGGTGACCGACGGTCGGCCATGGCCCCAGGACGAGCGGCCGCGCCGTGCGGCTGTGTCCTCGTTCGGCATCAGCGGCACCAACGCCCATGTGGTCATCGAGCAGGCGCCCGTGGACCGGAACGACGACCGGAACGATGGCGGGGCGCCGAGCGATGCGGCTCCGGTTTCCGGCCCCGTGCCGTGGGTGGTGTCGGGCCGCTCGGCGGCCGGGCTGCGCGGCCAGGCCGCGCGGCTGCGCGAGTTCGCCATCGCGAGCGAGGCGGACACCGCGCGAATCGGCTCGTCGCTGGCGGCCTCGCGCGCGGCGCTGGAACACCGCGCCGTGGTGATCGCCGAGAACCGCGAGGACCATCTGCGCGGTCTGGCCGCGGTGGTGTCGGGGGAGACCACGGAGCACGTGGTGTCGGGAGTGGCGACATCCGGCCGCTCGACCGCGTTCCTGTTCTCGGGGCAGGGTTCACAGCGGCCGGGTATGGGGCGTGGTCTGTCGGCGCTGCCGGTGTTCGCCGAGGCGTTGGAGGAGGTCTGCCGGGCGTTCGACGGGCTGTTGGGTGTGCCGTTGGGCCGGGTGTTGTCCGCCGAGGCCGGTTCGGCGGAGGCGGAGCTGGTGGATCGGACGGATTACACGCAGGCGGGGCTGTTCGCGTTCGAGGTGGCGCTGTTCCGGACGCTCCAGCGTTGCGGGGTGAGCGCGGACTTCCTGATCGGGCATTCGGTGGGGGAGTTGGTGGCGGCTCATGTGTCGGGCGTGTGGTCGTTGGGGGATGCGGCGCGGGTGGTGGCGGCGCGGGGCCGGTTGATGGCGGGGCTGCCCGCTGGTGGTGCGATGGCGGCGGTGGAGGCGACGGAGGCGGAGGTCTCCGGGTGGATCGGCGGGGACGCGGAGCGGTTGGCGGTGGCCGCGGTGAACGGCCCGCGGTCGGTGGTGGTGTCCGGTGCCGAGGACGCGGTGGAGCGGGTGGTGGGGTTGGCCCGGGTAGAGGGCCGACGCACGCGGCGGTTGCGGGTGGAGCGGGCGTTCCATTCGCCGTTGGTGGAGCCGATGCTGGCGGAGTTCGCCGAGGTGCTGGGCGGTGTCGCGTGGGGTGAGCCGCGTATCCCGATCGTGTCCAATGTGACGGGTGAGGTGGTCGCGGCCGAGGAGATCGGCAGCGTGGAGTACTGGTTGCGTCATGCCCGGCAGGCGGTGCGGTTCGCCGACGGTCTGAAGTGGCTGGGCGAGCAGGGCGTCACCGACTTCGTCGAGATCGGCCCCGACACCACACTGACCGCGCTCGCCGCCGACCACCTCGCCTCGATCGCCACGGAGATCCCCTCTGTCGCGGTGCCGACCAGCCGGCCGGACCACGACGAGATCACCACGTTCACCCAGGCTCTGGCCAGGCTCCACACCCGGGGCACGGCCGTCGACTGGCCCACGCTGACCCCGGCCGCACGGCTCGACCTGCCCACCTACGCCTTCCAGCGCGAGCGCTACTGGCTGGACGCGCCCGCGCCCACCGCCGACGGCAGCCCCGCCACGGCGGCCGACCAGGCGTTCTGGTCCGCGGTGGAGAGCGGGGACGCGGACGCGCTGGCGCGCACGCTGGGCGTGGACGGAGAGGAGAAGGGACACTCCCCGCTGCGGGAGATGCTGCCCATGCTGTCGGACTGGCGCCGCCGCTCCCAGGAGCGCTCGGCGCTCCAGGACCTGCGTTACGGGGTGACCTGGCGGCCGATCGCCGAACCGGCCGCCACGCTCACCGGCACCTGGCTGGCCGTCACCGCGGGCGGAGCGGCCGCCGACGAGTGCCTCGACACCCTGGCCCGCCAGGGGGTCGATGTCGTACGCGCCGACCTCACCGGCCACGCGCCCGAGGCCATCGCCGCCCGGCTGCGCGCCGCCCGGCCCGACGCGCCCGTGCGGGGCGTCCTGTCCCTGCTGGCGCTCTCCGGCACCGCGGACCCGTCGGGCACCCTGGGCTCGTCCTTCGCCCTCGTACGGGCCCTGGGCGAGCTCGGGATCGCGGCGCCCCTGTGGTGGGTGACGCGTGGCGCGGTGGCGGTCCCGGGCGACGAGGACGTCGACCCCGACCAGGCCCAGCTGTGGGGTCTCGGCCGGGTGGCCGCCCTCGAACACCCCGACCGCTGGGGCGGGTTGGTCGATCTGCCCGCCGACGCGGATCCGCGCGCCGCCGCCCGGCTGTGCGCCGTCCTGACGGGCGCCACGGGCGAGGACCAGGTGGCCGTACGGGCCGGCGGGCTGCTGGCCCGGCGGCTGACGCGGGCGCCGCTGACCGCCCCGGACGCCGGACCCCGCTGGACACCGCGCGGAGCCGTACTGATCACCGGAGGCACCGGGGCGCTGGGCGCCCATGTGGCCCGTCGGCTGGCCCGCGCCGGAGCCGAACACCTGGTCCTCACCAGCCGCCGGGGCCCGGCCGCGCCCGAGGCCGCGGCGCTGGAGGCCGAACTCACCGAGCTGGGCGCCCGGGTGACGGTGGCCGCCTGCGATGTCGCCGACCGGGAGGCGCTGGCCGCCCTTCTCGGCGAACTCACCGCCGACGGTGTCAAGGTCGGCGCGGTGATGCACACCGCGGGCATCGCGTCGCCCACCGGCATCGCGGACACCGGCCCCGCGGAGCTGGCGGCCGTCTGCGGTGGCAAGGTCGACGGCGCCCGCAACCTCGACGAGCTGTTCGCCGACACCGACCTGGACGCCTTCGTGCTGTTCGCGTCGACCGCCGGGGTCTGGGGCGGCGCCGGCCAGGGCGCGTACGGCGCGGCCAACGCGTATCTCGACGCCCTGGCCCAGCGGCGCCGGGCCCGTGGCCGCACCGCCACCTCGATCGCCTGGGGACCCTGGGGCGGGGGCGGCATGGCCGCTCGCGACGACGCCGAGGCGCATCTGCGGCGGCGCGGCGTCCGCCCACTCGCGCCACAGGCGGCGCTCGATGTGCTCCAGCAGGCCATCGACCACGACGAGCCGCTGCTGACCGTGGCGGACGTGGACTGGGAGCGGTTCGCGGTGTCGTTCACCGCGGCGCGGCCGAGCACCCTGCTCGACGAGATCCCCGAGGCCCGGCGGGCCCAGGCCCCCGCCGAAGCCGCGCCGGACACCGCGGCCAGGCTGGACCAGCGGCTCGCCGGACTCTCCGGCCCCGAGCGGCAGCAGGCGCTGGTCGAGCTGATCCGCACCCAGGCGGCCCAGGTGCTCGGACACGCCACCATCGACGGGATCGAGCCGGGCAAACCCTTCCGGGACCTCGGTTTCGACTCCCTGGCGGCGGTCGAGTTCCGCAACCGGCTGAGCGAGGCCACCGGGCTGGCCCTGCCCGCCACCTCGATCTTCGACTATCCGACGCCGCGTGAACTCGCCGGGCATCTGCGGGCCGCGCTGGGCGAGGACGAGGTCACCGAGGCTTCGGTGCTCGCGGAGATCGACCGGTTGGAGAGCAGCCTCGCGACGGTCGCGGCGGGCGCGGGCTCCCACCCGGACATCGTGGCCCGGCTGGAGGCGCTGCTGGCGCGCTGGGGTGGTGACGCGGACGAGGCGGCCACGGAGACGACCACGGCCGAACACATCCGCTCCGCGACGCGGGACGAGGTCTTCGACTTCATCGACAACGAACTCGGTATCTGAGCGTGAGCGGCGAGCAGGAAAAGGGGCGCAGGACACGGATGGGATCCACGATGGGTGACGACGACAAGACTCTCGACTACCTCAAGCGGGTGACCGCCGACCTGCACAAGGTCCGCGGGCGGCTGCGCGAGGTCGAGCAGGCCGAGCGGGAGCCGATCGCCATCGTCGGGATGAGCTGCCGGTTCCCAGGCGGCGTCGGCTCCCCGGAGGACCTGTGGCGGCTGCTGGCGGACGGCACCGACGCCATCGCGGAGTTCCCCGCCGACCGCGGCTGGGACCTGGGCGGACTGTTCGGCGCCGACCAGGGCCAGGGCGGCACCTCGGCCACCCGGGCGGGTGGATTCCTCTACGAGGCCGCCGAGTTCGACGCCGAGTTCTTCGGGATCTCGCCCCGTGAGGCGCT
This sequence comes from Streptomyces sp. NPDC059679, assembly GCF_042734105.1. Taxonomy (NCBI): domain Bacteria; kingdom Bacillati; phylum Actinomycetota; class Actinomycetes; order Kitasatosporales; family Streptomycetaceae; genus Streptomyces; species Streptomyces sp. NPDC059679. The sequence continues at coordinate 68,811 of NZ_JBHWES010000028.1, forward strand.
GGCGATGGACCCGCAGCAGCGGCTGCTGCTGGAGACCTCCTGGGAGGTGCTCGAGCGGGCCCACATCGACCCGCGGTCGCTGCGCTCCAGCCGGACCGGTGTCTTCGTCGGCACCAACGGCCAGGACTACGCCACCCTGTTGCTCGGCGGGTCCCAGCAGGACGTGGCGGGCCACGTGGGCATCGGCAACGCGGCCAGCGTCGCCTCCGGCCGGATCTCCTACACCCTCGGCCTGGAGGGCCCGGCCCTCACCGTGGACACGGCCTGCTCGTCGTCGCTGGTGGCGCTGCACCTGGCCGCGCACTCGCTGCGCACCGGAGAGTGCACGATGGCGCTGGTCGGCGGAGTGACGGTGATGTCGACACCCAGCATGTTCACCGAGTTCAGCAAGCAGCAGGGCCTGGCGCCCGACGGCCGGGTCAAGGCCTTCGCCGCCGGGGCGGACGGCACCGCGTGGGGCGAGGGCGTCGGCGTCCTGCTGGTGGAGCGGCTGTCCGACGCGCGCCGCAACGGCCACCGGGTGCTGGCCGTGATGCGCGGCAGCGCCGTCAACCAGGACGGCGCGTCCAACGGGCTGACCGCCCCCAACGGCCCGTCCCAGCAGCGGGTGATCCGCCAGGCGCTGGCCGCCGCCCGGCTGTCCGCATCCGAGGTGGACATGGTCGAGGCCCACGGCACGGGCACCTCGCTGGGCGACCCGATCGAGGCCCAGGCGCTGCTGGCCACCTACGGCCAGGACCGGCCGCAGGGCCGGCCGCTGCTGCTGGGCTCGGTGAAGTCCAACATCGGCCACACCGCGGCCGCCGCGGGCGTGGCGAGCGTCATCAAGACCGTGATGGCGCTGCGCCACGGCGTCGTGCCGCCCACCCTGCACGTGGACGAGCCCACCCCGCACGTCGACTGGAGCGCGGGCGCGGTGCGGCTGGTGACCGCCGCCACCGAGTGGCCCGACACCGGGCAGCCCCGCCGGGCCGGGGTCTCCTCGTTCGGCGTCAGCGGCACGAACGCGCACCTCATCCTGGAGCAGGCCCCCGCGGACGACGAGCCGGCCCCGGAGACCGACCGGAGCACCCCGCTCGCCGAGGCGGGAGCGGCGCTGCCGTGGGTGGTGTCCGGGCACACTCCGGAGGCGCTGCGCGCCCAGGCGGCTCGGCTGCGCACAGCCGCCGCCACCGCCGACCCGGTCGGCATCGGCCGGTCCCTGGCCCTGACCCGGGCCGGTCTGCGGCACCGGGCCGTCGTGCTGGCCGGGGACCGGGACGGGCTCCTCGGCGGGCTGGACGCGGTCGTCGGCGACGAGCCGTCCGCACACGTGGTGACCGGCGCGGCCGCGGCCGACGCCTCCGGCGTGGTGTTCGTCTTCCCCGGCCAGGGCTCCCAGTGGGCCGGCATGGCCACCGAACTGCTCGACACGGCCCCGGTGTTCGCCGACTCGATGGACAAGTGCGCCCAGGCGCTGGCGCCGCACCTCGACTGGGACCCGATCCAGCTGCTGCGGAACGGGGCGGCGCTGGAGCGGGACGACGTGGTCCAGCCCGTGCTGTGGGCGGTGATGGTGTCCCTGGCCGCGCTGTGGCGCTCCCTCGGCGTGGTCCCGTCCGCGGTGGTCGGCCACTCCCAGGGCGAGATCGCCGCCGCCTGCGCCGCCGGCGCGCTGTCGCTGGAGGACGGGGCGCGGCTGGTGGCGCTGCGCAGCCGGGTGTTCGCGGAGCACCTGTCCGGCAAGGGCGCGATGGTGTCCGTCGCGGCGTCGCCGGAGCGGGCCGGCGAGCTGATCGAGGGCCGGGACGGGGTGTGGATCGCGGCCGTCAACGGGCCGGAGTCCACCGTCGTCGCGGGCGACCTCGACGCGCTGGCCGAGGTGCGCGCCGCGGCGGAGGCGGCCGGGCTGCGGCCGCGCAAGGTCGGTATCGAGTACGCGTCGCACACGCCGCACACCGAGCGGGTGCGCGACCAACTGCTGGAGCTGGCCGCGCCCGTGACGCCCCGGCCCGGCGACGTGGCCATGTACTCGACCGTCACCGCAGCGCCGGTGCGGGGCGAGACGCTGGACGCCGAGTACTGGTACCGCAATCTGCGCGAGCCGATCCGCTTCCAGGACACCCTCGACGCCCTGCTCGCCGAGGGCAACAGCGTCTTCGTGGAGGTCAGCCCGCACCCGGTGCTGCTGCCGCCGGTGCAGGACACCGCGCAGGCGAGCGGCCGGGACGCGGTCGTCACCGGGACCCTGCGGCGCGACGACGGCGGGGTCCGGCGGATGCTGACCTCGCTGGCGCAGCTGTGGGTGCACGGCGTGGACGTGGACTGGCGCGCGGTGTTCGGCGACGGCACACCGGTGGACCTGCCGACGTACGCCTTCGAACGGCGGCGCTACTGGCTGGCCGGGCCGGGCCACGCGGTGGGCGATGTGTCCGGGGCCGGTCTCTCGCTCGTGGGACATCCCCTGCTGGCCGCCGGTGTGGAGGTGGCCGAGGACGACCGGTTCGTGTTCACCGGCCGGCTGTCCCGGGACACCCACCCGTGGCTGGCCGACCACACGGTGCTCGGACGGGTGCTGGTGCCGGGCACCGCGCTGGTGGAACTCGCCCTGCGCGCCGGGAGTTACGTCGGCTGCGAGCAGGTGGCGGAGCTGGTGCTCCAGAGCCCGCTGGTGCTGCCCGCCGAGGGGGCCGTGGACGTCCAGGTGACCGTGGGCGGGCTCGACGAGCACGCACAGCGTTCGGTGCGCGTCTTCTCCCGCGCCACCGCAGGGGACGACGGCGTACCGGCCGAGTGGACCGGCCACGCCACCGGCACCCTGACGGCCGATCCGGTCGGCGTCCCGGAGGCCGGGGCGGGCGCCTGGCCGCCGGACGGGGCCCAGCCGGTGAGCACCGACGGGCTGTACGAGCGCCTGCGGGAGTGGGGATACGCGTACGGCCCGGTGTTCCAGGGGCTGCGCGCCCTGTGGCGGCGCGGCGAGGAGCTGTTCGCGGAGGTCGCGCTGGGCGAGCCCGGCGCGGAGGAGGCCGGACGGTTCGGGGTGCACCCGGCGCTGGCGGACGCGGCCCTGCACAGCCAGGTGGCCTCGGCCCTCGACGGCGGCACCGAGGTGGAGCCCCGGCTGCCGTTCTCCTTCGGCGGGGTCCGGCTCCATGCCACCGGCGCCACCACCGCACGCGTCCGGCTGGCGCCGAACGGCGCCGACTCGGTGTCGGTGACCATGACCGACACCGCCGGGCTGCCCGTCCTGACCGTCGACGCCCTCGCCATGCGGCCCGTGTCGGCCGCCGGCCTCGACGCCGGACCCCGCCTGGACGCGCTGTACCAGCTGGACTGGACCGCCCTGCCCGCGGCCCCGGCCGACGAGCCGCGCCTGGCCCTGCTCAGCGGCGACGGCGGCGACGGCCCGGCGATCGAGGGCGCAGGGTCCTTCGCCGACCTGGCCGCCCTGCGGGACGCCGTACGGTCCGGCGACCCGGCGCCGGACGTGGTCGTCCTGCCCGTGCCGGACACCGGCCCGCACGACGTCCCCGACGCGGCCAGGTCCGCCGCGGGCACGGTGCTCGCCGCCGTCCAGGACTGGCTCACCACCGAGGAGACCATGTCGGCCTGTCTGATGGTGGTGACCCGCGGCGCGGTGTCCGCCGCGCCGGGCGACACGGTCGACGTCGCCCAGGCCGCCGTACGCGGCCTGGTGCGCTCGGCGTGTTCGGAGAACCCCGGCCGGATCGCGCAGCTGGACCTGGACGGCGACGTCCGGTCGGCCACGGCGCTGGCCGGCGTGGTGGCCGCGCAGATGGCGGCGGGCGAGCCCGAGGCCGCAGTGCGGTCGGGGGAGGCGCTGGTGCCGCGGCTGGGCCGGGTCGCGCGGCAGTCCGCGCTGACCGTGCCCGAGGGCGGGGCGTGGAGCCTGGACGTGGACGGCAGCGGCTCCCTGGAGGGTCTGGGCCTGGTGCCCTGCCCGCAGTCCGAGGCGCCGCTCGCCGAGGGACAGGTGCGCCTCGCGGTGCGCGCCACCGGGGTGAACTTCCGGGATGTGCTGCTCGCCCTGGGCGTGGTCAAGATGGCCGAGTCCTTCATGGACGTGGCGTTCGGCTGCGAGGGCGCCGGCGTGGTGGTCGAGGTCGGCCCCGGCGTCACCCGCTTCGCGGTCGGCGACCGGGTGATGGGGCTGCTGTCGGGCTCGTATGCCGGGCCGCTGTCGGTGACCGACAGCAGGACGCTGGCGCCCATGCCGCGCGGCTGGTCGTTCGCGCAGGCGGCGGCCGTGCCCACGGTGTTCATGACCGCCTACTACGGGCTCCAGGACCTGGCCCGGATCCGCGAGGGCGAGTCGCTGCTGGTGCACGCGGCGGCCGGCGGCGTCGGCATGGCGGCCGTACAGCTGGCCCGCCACTGGGGCATCGAGGTGTACGCGACCGCCAGCGAGCCCAAGTGGCCGGTGGTCCGGGGGACCGGGGTGCCGTCCGAACGGCTGGCCTCCTCCCGCACCCTGGAGTTCGGCGAGCGGTTCCGCACCGCGACCCAGGGGCGTGGCGTGGATGTCGTACTGAACTGCCTGGCGCGGGAGTTCACCGACGCCTCGCTCGACCTGCTGGCCCCGGGCGGCCGGTTCATCGAGATGGGCAAGACGGACATCCGGGAGGCCGACACCGTCACCGCCGCCTGGCCCAACGCGGTGCTCTACCGCTCCTTCGACCTCGGCGACGCCGGCCCGGACCGGATCAACGAGATGCTGACGCACCTGGTGGAGCTGTTCGACCAGGGCGCGCTCTCGCCGCTGCCGGTGACCGCCTGGGAGACCCGGCAGGCCCCGGAGGCCTTCCGCTACTTCAGCCAGGCCCGCCACATCGGCAAGGTCGCGCTCACCACGCCGCCCGGCCCGCTCGACGGCACCGTGCTGATCACCGGGGGCACGGGCGTCATCGGCTCCTCGGTGGCCCGCCACCTCGCCACCGCCCACGGCGTAAGGGACCTGGTGCTCACCAGCCGCCGGGGAGCGGACGCGCCCGGCGCGGCCGACCTGGTGGCCGAGCTCGCCGGACTCGGCGCCACCGCGCGGGTGGTGGCCTGCGACGCCGCCGACCGCGAGGCGCTGGCCGGGCTGCTGGCCTCACTCCCCGAGCTGCGCGGGGTGGTGCACGCCGCCGGCGTCATCGACGACGGCGTGGTGTCCACGCTGACACCGGAGCGACTCGACACCGTGATGCGGCCGAAGGTGGACGCCGCCTGGCATCTGCACGAGCTGACCCGCGACCGCGATCTGTCGCTGTTCGTGCTGTTCTCCTCCGCCGCGGGTGTGTTCGGCGCGCCGGGCCAGGGCAACTACGCGGCAGCCAACGCTTTCCTGGACGCGCTGGCGCAAGCCCGCCGCCGGGCGGGGCTCCCGGGGCAGTCGCTGGCCTGGGGGCTGTGGGCCGACCGCAGCGAGCTGACCGGGGACCTGGACCAGGCGGACCTGGACCGGATGGGCCGCACCGGTGTGCAGCCGCTGTCCACCGAAACGGGGCTCGCCCTGCTCGACGCCGTCGTGGGGCGGGGCCAGGCCCACACCGTGCCGGTGCGCCTGGACGTCTCCCGGTTCACCGGTGCGGTCCCGCCGCTGCTGCGCGCACTGGTCCGCGGCACCGCCAAGCGAGCCGTGGCCGACACTGCGGCGGCGTCCGCGGCCGGCGGCGGGCTGACCGAGCGCCTGGCGGGCCTGGCACCCCTGGAGAGCGAGCAGCTGCTCACCGACGTGGTGCGCACCCAGGCCGCGGTGGTGCTGGGCCACGACGACCCGGGCGCCGTGGGCGCGGAGCGCCCGTTCAAGACGATGGGCTTCGACTCGCTGACCACCGTGGAGCTGCGCAACCGCCTCAACTCCGCCACCGGGCTGCGGCTGCCGGTCACGGTGGTGTTCGACCACCCGACGCCCGCCGCGCTGGCCGCCCATCTGCGGCAGCAACTGGTGCCCGAGATCGACCCCGTGGAGCTGGCCACCACCGAGATCGACCGGCTGGAGGCCATCCTTGCCGAGGTCACCGGCGACGACCCCGGCCGGGCCGGCCTCACCACCCGGCTGCGTGCCCTGCTGACCAAGTGGACCGACGGCGAGGCCCGGGACGACGGCCCCGACCTCGACTCGGCCACGGACGCGGAGCTGTTCGACCTCATGGACAACAGGCCGTGGACCTGAACCGGCAGGCGGGCCGCCCCGCCCCCACACGACGTGACCCGTTGATCGCCACAGATCGTTGAAGAAGGCCTGGATGTCGAACGAGCAGAAGCTCCGCGAATACCTCAAGCAGGCGATCACAGACGCCCGCGACGCCCACACCCGGCTGCGCGCGGTGGAGGACGCCGCCCGCGAGCCCATCGCCATCGTCGGGATGAGCTGCCGGTTTCCGGGCGGCGTGAGCTCGCCCGAGGAGCTGTGGGAGCTGGTCGCGGGCGGGCGCGTGGGCATCGCGGACTTCCCGGCGGACCGCGGCTGGGACCTGGGCGCCCTGTACGACCCCGAGGGCGCGCGCCCGCGCAGCTCCTACATCCACAAGGGCGGGTTCATCGACGGTGCCGCCGATTTCGACGCCGACTTCTTCGAGATCTCGCCCCGCGAGGCGCTCGCGATGGACCCGCAGCAGCGGGTGCTGCTCGAGACGTCCTGGGAGGCGTTCGAGCGGGCCGGTATCGACCCCGGGGACCTGAGCGGCGAGAAGGCGGGCGTCTTCATCGGCGGTGTGCTGTCCGGATACGGGGCCGGTGGCGCGGGCGGCCAACAGGACAGCGAGGGCTATCTGCTGACCGGCAGCGCCTCGAGCATCCTGTCCGGGCGGCTCTCCTACACGTACGGCTTCGAAGGGCCCGCGGTCACCGTCGACACCGCGTGTTCCTCGTCGCTGTCCGCACTCCATCTGGCGATGCGCTCACTGCGCGCCGGCGAGAGCTCGCTCGCCCTGGCCGGCGGGGTCATGGTGATGGCCACCCCGGACGCGTTCACCGAGTTCAGCAAGCAGCGCGGGCTCGCCAAGGACGGCCACTGCAAGGCGTTCGCGGCGGCCGCGGACGGTACCGCCTGGGGCGAGGGGGTCGGGCTGCTGGTGCTCCAGCGGCTGTCCGACGCCCGGCGCGAGGGCCGCCGGATCCTCGCCGTCGTCCGGGGCTCCGCGCTCAACCAGGACGGCGCGTCCAACGGGCTGACCGCCCCCAGCGGCCCCGCCCAGCAGCGGGTGATCCGTCAGGCGCTGGCCGGCGCCGGAGTGTCCGCGTCCGAGATCGACGTGGTGGAGGCGCACGGCACCGGCACCACCCTGGGCGACCCCATCGAGGCCCAAGCCCTGCTCGCCACCTACGGCCAGGACCGGCCCGGGGAGCGGCCGCTGCTGCTCGGTTCGGTCAAGTCCAACATCGGCCACACCCAGGCCGCGGCCGGCGTGGCCGGGGTCATCAAGATGGTGATGGCGCTGCACCACGGCGTCGTACCGCCGACCCTGCACGTGGACGAGCCCACCCCGCACGTCGAGTGGAGCGCCGGCGCCGTCGAACTGGCCACCGAGCGAGTGCCCTGGCCCGAGACCGGCAGGCCCCGGCGGGCCGCGGTGTCCTCGTTCGGGATCAGCGGCACCAACGCCCACGTCATCCTGGAGCAGGCGCCGGAACAGGCCGAGGCCGACGGGACCGCCGCGACCCCCGAGCCGCTGATCAGCGGCGGCCCGCTGCCCTGGACGCTGTCCGCCAAGAGCGCCCCCGCGCTGCGCGGCCAGGCCGCCGCGCTCCGCGCCCACCTCGGCGGTGGCGGCGCGGACACCCTGCCGGACCCGGCCGTCGCCGCCGCGCTGGCCGGCACCCGGGCCGCCTTCGACCACCGCGCCGTCGTCCTCGCGGCCGACCGTGGCGCGTGTCTGTCCGAGCTGGACGCGCTGGCAGGTGGCGCCGGGGAACTGGCGGACACGGTGCGCGGGCTGGCCCGGCCCGGGGCCAGGACGGCGCTGGTGTTCCCCGGTCAGGGGTCGCAGTGGGTCGGCATGGCCACCGGGCTGCTGGAGTCGTCCCCGGTGTTCGCCGAGTCCTTCCGGGCCTGCGCCGAGGCGCTCGCTCCCCATGTGGACTGGGATCTGCACCAGGTGGTGCGGGACGAGGCGGCGCTCACCCGCGTCGATGTGGTGCAGCCCGCGCTGTGGGCGGTGATGGTGTCGCTGGCCGCGCTGTGGCGCTCGCTCGGCGTGGTCCCCGCCGCGGTGGTGGGCCACTCCCAGGGGGAGATCGCCGCCGCGTGCGCCGCCGGTGTGCTGTCCCTGGCCGACGGGGCCCGGCTGAGCGCCCTGCGCAGCCGGGTCATCGCCGAGGACCTGGCCGGTCAGGGCGGGATGGTCTCGGTGGCCGCGTCCGTGGAGCGGACCACCGAACTCATCGCGGGGCGCGACGGCGTGTGGGTGGCCGTGGTCAACGGCTCGGCCGCCACCGTGATCGCCGGCGCCCCGGACGCGCTCGCCGAGGTGGTCGCCACCGCCGAGAGCGAGGGGGTGCGGACCCGCACCATCCCCGTGGACTACGCCTCCCACACCCCGCACGTCGAGCGGCTGCGCGAGCGGCTGCTGGAGCTGGCCGCCCCGATCACCCCGTGCGCCGGGACCGTCCCGATGTACTCGTCGGTGACGGCCGAACTGGCCGACCCCACGGCCTGCGACGCGCGGTACTGGTACCGCAACCTGCGTCAACCGGTGCGGTTCGCCGAGACGGTGACCGTGCTGCTGGACGCGGGCGTGGACACCTTCGTCGAGGTCAGCCCGCACCCGGTGCTGACCGCCGCGATCGAGGACCTGGCCGCGGCCGGGGGCCGGCGCGATGTGGTGGTCGCCGGATCGCTCCGCCGCGACCAGGACGAGCGGGCCGCGCTGACCCGGTCGGCGGCCACGCTATGGACCCGGGGGGTCGAGGTCGACTGGCCGGCGCTCGTCCCGCCCGGCACGGCACCGGTCGACCTGCCCACGTACGCGTTCCAGCGGCAGCGGTTCTGGTCGATGGCTCCCGCGTCCTTGGGCAACGCCTCGGATCTGGGCCTCGACCCGGCCGACCACCCCCTGCTGACCGCCGCCACCCGCCCCGCCGGCGCGGACTCGGCCGTCCTCACCGGACGGCTGTCCCTGGTCACCCAGCCGTGGCTGGCCGATCACGCGGTGCTCGGCCAGGTGCTGCTGCCCGGCACCGCCTTCGTGGAGCTGGCCCTGATGGCGGGCCGGGAGTTCGGCTGCCAACACCTCGCCGAGCTGACCCTTCAGACCCCACTGACTCTGGACGGCACGCGAGGCGTCACCCTCCAGGTGCAGCTCTCCGGGGCCGACGAGTCCGGCGCGCGGACCGTGACCGTCCACTCCCGCACCGATGCCCCCGAAGGCGACGGCCCGTCGGAGTGGACCCGGCACGCCACGGCCACCCTCACCCCCGACCTCGCACCGGCCGCCGCCGAGCCCGGCCCCCTGGCCGGAGCCTGGCCGCCGCCAGGGTCCTCGGCCGTCGAGGTGGGGGACTTCTACGACACGCTCTTCGAGCGCGGCTACGAGTACGGCCCGGCCTTCCAGGGGCTGCGGGCGGTGTGGCGGCGCGGTGACGAGGTGTTCGCCGAGGTGGCGCTGGCCGACGACACGGCGGCGGACGGCTTCGTCGTACACCCCGCGCTGCTGGACGCGGCGTTGCACGCGACCGGACTGGGCGGGCTCTTCGGCGACGAGGGCGCGGTACGCCTGCCGTTCGCCTGGTCCGGCGTCCGGGCCTGGGCGACCGGGGCCCGGATGGCGCGCGTGTGGCTGACGGCCGCGGGCGAGGACGCCGTACGCCTGAGGGCCACCGATGCGACCGGCGCCCCCGTCGCTGCCGTGGACGAACTGGTGCTGCGCCCCATGGCGGCCGCGCAAGGGAGCGTGGCCCCGGCCCGGTCGCTGTATGTGCCCCGCTGGGACCGGTGGCAGCCGCAGGCCCCCGCCGTGGCCACGCGCGTGGCCGAGTGGGCCGACGGGGCGTCGGTCGAGGACGTCCTGGCCGAGGGCCCGGAGGTGGTGCTGCTCGACTGCGCCGCCGTGGCGGTGCCCGCCGACGACGTCCCCGGGGCGGTGCGGGCCCTGAACCGTACGGTGCTTGAGCGGATCCACGCGTGGCTGGCGCACGAGGGCGCCTCGGCCGCGCGGCTGGCCGTGCTGACCCGCGACGCGGTGCCGGCCGAGGCCGACGACCGCGTGGACCCGGTGCACGCCTCGGTGCACGGGCTGGTGCGGTCCGCGCAGTCCGAACACCCGGACCGGTTCCTGCTGATCGACGGCAACCGCGACGGCAACCGCGACGGCGACGGCGCCCGGATCCCGGCCGAGGCGCTGGGTGCGCTGGTGGCGGCGGGTGAGCCGGAGGCCGCCGTCCGCGCGGACCGGCTGTACGTCCCCCTGCTCACCCGGCCCGGAACGGCGGCCGCCGAGGCCACACCCCCGTGGTCCGGCGAGGGCGCCGTGCTGATCACCGGCGGCAGCGGAGTCGTCGGCTCGGCGGTGGCCCGGCACCTGGTGGCCGCACACGGCGTCACCGAACTGGTCCTCGTCAGCCGCCGGGGAGCCGACGCCCCCGGCGCGGCGCGGCTTGCCGCCGAACTGACGGAGGCGGGCGCCAAGGTGCGGCTGGCGGCCTGCGACGTGGCCGACCGTGCCGCGCTCGCGGCCCTGCTGGACGGTATCCCGAAGCTGCGGGGTGTCGTCCACGCGGCCGGCGCCCTGGACGACGGCGTGGTCACCGACCTGACGCCCCAGCGGCTGGACACCGTGCTGCGGCCCAAGGCCGACGCGGCCTGGCACCTGCACGAACTCGCCCACGACGTCGCCACCTTCGTGCTGTTCTCCTCGGCGGCCGGCACGTTCGGCACCCCCGGACAGGCCAACTACGCCGCGGCCAACGCCTTCCTGGACGCGCTCGTGGTCCGCCGCCGGGCCGAGGGACTGCCCGCCCACTCGCTGGCCTGGGGCCTGTGGGAGGAGACCAGCGAGCTGACGGCCGGTCTCGGCGTGGCGGACCGGCGCCGGTTGAGCCGGGCCGGGCTGCGCCCCCTCACCACCGGGGAAGGGCTCGCACTCCTGGACCACGCCCTCGCCCTCGACCACGCCCACACCCTGCCCGTCCGGCTGGACCTGCCGCGCGGCCAGGACGGCGGACGGGAGACGCCACGGCTGCTGCGCGCCCTGGTGCGCACCCCGGCCCGCCGCGCGTCCGGCCCCGCCCCGGCGGGCGGCTGGCGGGAGCGGTACGACGCGACACCGGACGACGAGCGCGAGGCCCTGCTGGTCGCCCTGGTCCGTACGCAGGCCGCCACCGTGCTCGGGCACGGCGGAGCCGACGCGATCGCCACGGACCGTGGCTTCAAGGACCTCGGTTTCGACTCGCTGACCGCCGTGGAGCTGCGCAACCGCCTGGACGAGACCACGGGTGTCCGACTGCCGGCCACCTTGGTGTTCGACTACCCCAACGCGGCCGCGCTGGGCGCCTATCTGCACTCGCTGCTGGCCGGCCGGACCCCGGGGCGCGACGAGGCGGTGCCCGTGGTCGCACCGGAGGAGCCCATCGCGATCGTCGGGATGAGCTGCCGGTTCCCCGGCGGGGTGGACTCCCCGGAGGACCTGTGGGACCTGCTGGTCCAGGGCGGCGAGGGGCTGGGCGGATTCCCCGCCGACCGCGGCTGGGACCTGGAGAGGCTGTACGACCCGACCGGCGAGCGCCCCGGCAGCTCCATGGTGGACCGGGGCGGTTTCCTCGACGGAGTCGCCGACTTCGACGCCGCGTTCTTCGGCGTGGCGCCCCGCGAGGCGGTGGCCATGGACCCGCAGCACCGGGTGCTGCTCGAGCTGGCGTGGGAGGCGATCGAGCGGGCCGGTATCGACCCGACGGGCCTGCGCGGCAGCCGTACGGGCGTGTTCTCGGGCCTGATGTACCACGACTACGCGGCGCGGCTGCGGTCCGTGCCCGAGGACGTTGCCGGCTTCCTGACCGGCGGGAACGCAGGCAGCGTGGCGACGGGCCGGGTGGCCTACACGTTCGGCTTCGAGGGCCCGGCCGTCACGGTGGACACCGCGTGCTCCTCGTCGCTGGTGGCGCTCGACATGGCGGTCAGCGCGCTCCAGCGCGGCGAGTGCGACCTCGCCCTCGCGGGCGGGGTGACCGTCCTGGCCACCCCCGTGGTGTTCGCCGAGTTCACCCGGCAGCGCGGACTGGCCCGGGACGGCCGCTCCAAGGCGTTCTCGACCGACGCCGACGGCATGGGGGTCGCCGAGGGCGCCGGCCTGGTGCTGGTGGAGCGGCTCTCGGACGCGCGGCGCAACGGACACCACGTCCTCGCCGTCGTACGGGGCTCCGCGGTCAACCAGGACGGGGCGTCCAACGGCCTCACCGCGCCCAACGGCCCCTCGCAGCAGCGGGTCATCCGCCAGGCGCTGGCCAAAGCCGAGGTCGCCGCGGCCGAGGTGGACGTGGTGGAGGCCCACGGCACCGGCACCTCGCTGGGCGACCCGATCGAGGCCCAGGCGCTGCTGGCCACCTACGGCCAGGACCGGCCGCAGGGCCGTCCGGTGCTGCTGGGCTCCGTGAAGTCGAACATCGGGCACACCCAGGCGGCCGCCGGGATCGCCGGGGTCATGAAGATGGTGCTGGCGATGCGCCACGGCACCGTGCCCGCCACCCTGCACGTGGCCGAGCCGAGCCGGCACGTCGACTGGACGGCGGGCGACGTACGGCTCGCCACCGAGCCCGTCCCCTGGCCCGAGACGGACGGTCCGCGCCGCGCCGCGGTGTCCTCGTTCGGGATCAGCGGCACCAACGCCCACGTCGTCCTCGAACAGGCACCTGAGGCCGAGCCGGCCGCCGAGCCCACGCCCCCCGCCGTCGACACGCCGGCCGGGGCGGTGCTGCCCTGGACGCTCTCGGCCAAGTCGGCCGCGGCCCTCCGCGGCCAGGCCGGACGGCTGCGCGACGCCGCCGCCGAAGGCGTCGGCCTCGCGGCGGCCGCGTCCGCCCTGGCCGGCACCCGCGCGGCGTTCGACCACCGCGCGGTGGTCCTCGCCGCCGACCACACCGGGTTCACCGGCGCCCTGGACACCCTGGCCGGCGGGGAGCCGGACGAGGAGCGGGTGGTGACCGGCACGGTGCGCCCCGGCGCCACCGTGGCGTTCGTCTTCCCCGGACAGGGCGCCCAGTGGACCGGCATGGCGCTCGGGCTGCTCGACTCGTCGCCCGTGTTCGCCCAGTGGCTGGAGCGCTGCGACGAGGCCCTGTCCGCCCACACCGACTGGAACCTGATCGACGTGCTGCGCGGCGCGGACGGCGCCCCGTCGCTGGAGCGGGTCGATGTGGTGCAACCCGCGCTGTGGGCCGTGATGGTGTCGCTGGCCCAGCTGTGGCGCGCCGTCGGCGTGACCCCCTCGGTGGTCGTCGGCCACTCGCAGGGCGAGATCGCCGCGGCCTGCGTGGCGGGCGCGCTGTCGCTGTCCGAGGCGGCCCGGATCGTGGTCACCCGCAGCGCCGTCATCGCCGGACAGCTCGCGGGCCGCGGCGGCATGGCGTCGCTGGCCGTGTCCGCCGACCGGGCGCGTGAACTCGTCGAGCGTTACGCGGGCGATGTCGGCGCGGTCTCGGTGGCCGCCGTCAACGGCCCCGCCGCGGTCGTCATCGCGGGCGACGAGGAGCCGCTGCGGCGGGTGCTCGACGGCTGCGCGGCGGACGGCGTCCGCGCCCGCCGGATCCCGGTGGACTACCCCTCCCACGCCCCGCAGGTCGAGCTGGTCCGGGACCGGCTGCTGGCGGAGCTGAGCGACATCACCGCGGGCCCCGCCGACATCCGATGGCACTCCACCGTGACCGGGGAGCCCATGGACGGCCCGGCGGCCGACGCCGAGTACTGGTTCCGCAACCTGCGCGAGCCCGTGCGGTTCGCCGACGTGGTGGCCGCGCTGGTGGACCAGGGCGTGGACACCTTCGTCGAGGTGAGCCCGCACACCGTGGTCGGCGCGGCCATCGAGGACATCGCCCTCGGTGCCGAGGGCCGCGAGGTGGTCGTGGCCGGTACGCTGCGGCGCGAGACGGACGAGCGCGCCGAACTGCTGCGCTCGGCGGCCACGCTGTGGACGCGCGGCCTCCCGGTGGACTGGCCCGCGCTGCTCCCGGCCGCCAACGCCCCCGTGGACCTGCCGACGTACGCCTTCCAGCGCGAGCGGTTCTGGCTGGAGGCGCCGCAGGAGTCCGGGGACGCGAGCGGCGTCGGGCAGCGGCCCACCGGCCACCCCGTGCTGACGGCCGCGGTCACCCCGGCCGGCACCGACACGGTGCTGTTCACCGGGCGGCTCTCGGTGGCCGGACAGCCCTGGCTGGCCGAGCACACGGTCCAGGACACCGTGGTGGTGCCGGGGGGTGTGCTGCTCGACTGGGCACTCCACGCCGCACACCACCTCGGCGGGAGCGGTGTCGTACGCCTCGAACAGGACACGCCGCTGGTTCTGGAGGCCACGGGCGCCGTACGGGTCCAGCTGATGGCCGGAGCGCCGGACGACGCGGGCCGCCGGGAGCTGACCGTCCACGCGCAGCCGGAAGCGGGGGGCGAGGAGCAGGGACACGACCGGTGGACCCGCCACGCCGCCGGAGCGCTGGAGCCGGCCGACCACGCCGCGGACACCGGGTTCGCGGAACTGGCCGGCGTATGGCCGCCGTCGAAGGCCACGCCGCTGGACGTGACCGACCGCTACGACGAGTTGTTCCGGCGCGGCCACGGCTACGGCCCGGCATACCAGGGGCTGCGCGCCGCCTGGCGGCGCGGCGAAGAGGTGTTCGCCGAGGTGGTCGTCCCCGACGAGGCGGCGGGCGGCGCCGGAGCGCGGGCCGTGCTCCTCGACGCCGTCTGCCACGCCTGGCTGCCGGGCGAAGCCGACCCGGCCGAGGCCGCCGGACCGCTGCTGCCCGCCGCCTGGTCCGGGGCGCGGCTGTGGGCGGACGGCGCCCGGTCGGTGCGGGTGGCGCTGTCGCCCGCGGGCGAGGACGCCGTACGCATCCGCGCCGTCGACGACCTCGGAGCGCCCGTCCTGAGCATGGACCGGGTGACGCTGCGCCCGGTGGCGGCCGAGCGGCTGCGCCCGGCCGGGGCGGCCGCCGCGCGGTCGCTGTACGCGGTGAACTGGCAGCCGTGGGACCCGGCGCGGGCCACCGGGCCCACGGTGTCCGCGGACGGCGCGGCGTCGGCTGACGAGGTGCGCCCGAGGCTCTGGGCGGGCGGCGCGTCGATCGAGGAGATCGCGACCGCCGTCGCGGAGGGCGCGAACCCGGTGCTGTGGGACTGCTCGGACCTCCCGGCGGCCGATGGCGAGGTGCCCGGGCGGGTCCGCGATCTGCTGACCGCCGTGCTGGAGCGGGTGCGCGAGTGGCTGGCCAACGAGAAGCTCGCCGACACCCGGCTGGTCGTGGTGACCCGCGGCGGGGTCGAGGTGTCCGACGCGGACACCGTGGACCTGGCACAGGCCGCGGTGCACGGGCTGATGCGCTCGGCACAGACCGAACACCCCGACCGGTTCTGGCTGGTCGACAGCGACACCGGCGCCGAGGACGTCCCCCTTGAGGTGCTGGCGGCCGCGACGGCCGGGCAGGAGCCGGAGATCGCGATCCGGCGCGACGCGGTGTTCGTGCCCCGGCTGGCCCTGGCGGACGCGGACACCGAGGCCCGGAACACCGGCGCCCGGCCGCCCCGGGAGGGCACGGTGCTGATCACCGGCGGCACCGGGCTCATCGGGGCGGCGGTGGCCCGCCACCTGGTCTCCGCCCACGGCGTCACCGACCTGGTGCTGGTGGGCCGGCGCGGCATGGACGCCCCCGGCGCGGCCGAACTCGCCGACGAACTCACCGAGTCGGGCGCCCAGGTGCGGATCGCGGCCTGCGATGTCGCGGACCGCGCCGCCGCCGCGCGACTGCTCGCGGACATCCCCGCCCTGCGCGGCGTCGTCCACGCGGCCGGTGTCCTGGACGACGGCGTGGTGACGGCGCTGACCCCGGAGCGGCTGGCCACGGTCCTGCGGCCGAAGGTCGACGCGGCCTGGCATCTGCACGAGCTGACTGGAGACGACCTCGACATGTTCGTGGTGTTCTCCTCCGCCGCCGGTGTGCTGGGCGCGCCGGGACAGGCCAACTACGCGGCGGCCAACGTCTTCCTGGACGCCCTGGCGCTCCGGCGCCGGGCCGAGGGCCTGCACGCTGCCTCGATGTCCTGGGGCCTGTGGGGCGAGACCAGCGGCCTGACCGGCGCGCTCGACGAGACCGACCTGAGGCGCATGAGCGGCGGCGGCCTGTCCCCGATGACCACCGAGGAAGGGCTCGCGCTGTTCGACCACGCCCTCGCCTCCGGCCGTGCGCACACCGCGCCGATCCGGTTCGACCCCGCGCGCCTGCGTACCGAGGAGACGCTGGTGCCGGCGCTGATGCGCGGGCTGGTGCGCACCCCGCTGCGCCGCGCCACCACCCTGGACGCCCAGGCGCTGCGCCGCCGGCTGGCCGAACTCGACCCCGGTGAGCGGCTGGAGACCCTGCTGAATCTGGTCCGCGAGCATGTCGCCGCGGTGCTGCGGTACGCGGAACCGACCGGGATCGCCCCCGCCCAGTCGTTCACCACCCTGGGCTTCGACTCGCTCACGGCCGTGGAACTGCGCAACCGGCTCGCCCGGGTGGCCGGCACCCGGCTGCCCACCACGCTGGTCTTCGACTACCCCACCCCCGAGCTGCTCAGCGGCCATCTGCTCGGGCTGCTGCTGCCCGAGACGGACACCGGCGAGTGGGGCACCGAGACCTTCGAGCGCCTCGAGGCGATGCTCGCCGAGGAGCGGGACGAGACCGAGGTCAGGAAGGTGACGGCCCGGCTGGAGACGCTTCTCGCCCGCTGGCGGGAGCGCTCCGGTCCCCGGGACACCACCGGGAAGCCCGACACCGGCGTGGACGAGCTCGGCGCGGCGAGCGAGGACGACCTTCTGCGCTACATCGACGACGAACTCGGGCTGAGCTGATGCGCGCGACCGAGCGGGCGCGCACCCGGCCCACGCACGAGTGCCGTTCTATGAGGGGTTTGGAACATGGCTGAGAAAGAGCAGGTCGTCGAGTACCTGAAGCGGGTGACGGCCGATCTCAAGCGGACCCGGCAGCGGGTCCGGGATCTGGAGGACGCGGGCCGGGAGCCGATCGCCATCGTCGGGATGAGCTGCCGGTTCCCCGGGCACTCGAACACGCCCGAGGAGTTCTGGGAGTTCGTCCGGGACGGCGGCGACGCGATGGGCGGCTACCCGGACGACCGGGGCTGGCGGCGGGGCGGTGGGGAGGGCGACCCCGACGGGCCGCCCGGCCGGGGCGGGTTCATCGACGCGGCCACCGACTTCGACGCGGGCTTCTTCGGCATCTCCCCGCGCGAGGCGCTGGAGATGGACCCCCAGCAGCGGGTGCTGCTCGAAGCGTCGTGGGAGGCGCTCGAGCGCGCGGGCATCGACCCGGCCACCCTTCAGGGCAGCCGGACCGGCGTGTTCATCGGCGTCAACGGCGCGGACTACCCGGGCCTGCTGAACCACGCCGGCCACGAGTCGCTCGGCTATCTGCTCACCGGCACCGCCTCCAGCGTCGTCTCCGGCCGCATCGCCTTCACCTACGGCTTCGAGGGTCCCGCCGTCACGGTGGACACGGCCTGCTCGGCGTCGCTGGTGGCCCTGCACCTGGCGGCCCAGGCCCTGCGCTCGGGCGACTGCCCGCTCGCGCTGGTGGGCGGGGTGACCGTGATGTCCACGCCCGGCGTCTTCGCGGAGTTCGGCAAGCAGCGCGGGCTGGCGGCGGATGGGCGGTGCAAGGCGTTCGCGGCGTCGGCCGACGGTACGGCGTGGGGTGAGGGCGTCGGTGTGCTGTTGGTGGAGCGGTTGAGCGATGCCCGGCGGCTGGGGCACCAGGTGTTGGCGGTGGTGCGGGGGTCGGCGGTCAACCAGGACGGCGCGTCGAATGGTCTGACGGCGCCGAATGGTCCGTCGCAGCAGCGGGTGATCCGGGATGCGTTGGCGGGTGCGGGTGTGGTGGCGTCGGATGTGGATGTGGTGGAGGCGCATGGCACCGGCACCTCGCTGGGGGATCCGATCGAGGCTCAGGCGTTGTTGGCGACGTATGGGCGGGAGCGGTCGGGTGGTGGGGCGGTGTTGTTGGGGTCGGTGAAGTCGAATATCGGTCATACGCAGGCGGCGGCGGGTGTGGCGGGTGTGATCAAGATGGTGATGGCGATGCGGCATGGGGTGGTGCCGCCGACGTTGCATGTGGACGAGCCGACGCCGCATGTCGACTGGTCATCCGGCGCGGTGGAGCTGGCCACCGAGCGTGTCGCCTGGCCCGAGACCGGCAGGCCGCGGCGGGCGGCGGTGTCCTCGTTCGGGATCAGCGGCACCAACGCCCATGTGATCCTGGAACAGAGTTCCCCGGACACCAACACGGTCCCCGTCACTGACGCCGACACGGACACCGACGCCCCGGCGGACACGCGCGCGGACCACGGGGTGCTGCCGTGGGTGCTCTCGGCCAAGTCGGAGGCCGCGCTGCGCGGGCAGGCCACCCGGCTGCGTGACTTCGCGAACGCCGCCGCCCCGGACGTCGCCGGGGCGGCCGTCGCGCTCGCGACCGCCCGTACGGCCTTCGAGCACCGGGCCGTCGTCCTCGCCGAGGACGCCGCCGGATTCGTGCAGGTACTGGACACCCTCGCCGGGAAGGCCGCCACCGGCCGGCACCATGTGCGCGGCGCCGTGCGCCCCGGCGCCAGAGCCGCCTTCGTCTTCACGGGGCAGGGCGCCCAGTGGGCGGGCATGGGACGGGAGTGGTACGGCGCCGTCCCGCCGTTCGCCGAGGCGTTCGACGCCGTGTGCGCGGTGGCCGACCCACAGCTCGATGTGGACCTCGCGGACATCGTCCTCGCCGCGCCGTCCTCCCCGCGGGCGGACCTGGTCCACCGGACCGAGTACACCCAGATCGCCATGTTCGCGATCGAGGTCGCGCTGTTCCGCACTCTGCGGGCCTGGGGGGTGACCCCCGACGCCGTGCTCGGACACTCGATCGGTGAGATCGCGGCGGCCCATGTGGCCGGGGTGCTCTCCCTGTCCGACGCGGCGACCCTGGCCGTGGCCCGTGGCCGGCTCATGCAGCGGCTTCCCGACGGCGGCGCCATGCTCGCCATCGACGCCGAGGAGGCCGAGGTCGCAGGGTGGCTGGCGGACGAGCCCGCGGACCGGGTGGCGATCGCCGCGGTCAACGGCCCGTCCGCCGTCGTGGTTTCCGGCGCCGAGGACGTGGTACGGCGCGTCGCCGACACCGCCGAGGCGGCCGGGCGGCGCACCCGCGGGCTGCGGGTCAGCCACGCGTTCCACTCGCCGCTGATGGAGCCGATGCTCGAGGAGTTCCGTTCCGTACTCACCGGGCTGGTCTGGTCGCCGCCGACGCTCCGCATGGTGTCCACCGTCACCGGGGCCCAGATCGCGGCCGAAGAGGTCATGTCGCCCGAGTACTGGATCCGCAACGCCCGCGAGGCGGTCCGCTTCCAGGACGCCGTGCAGGCCCTGGAGGGAGAGATCGACGTCTTCCTCGAGATCGGCCCGCACACCGCGCTGACCAGGCCGATCGAGGACAGCCTCCGGGACGGGGCGGCGGCCGTGGCCGCGGTCGCCCACCGCGAGCGGCCGCTCCTCGCCGGCCTGCTGCGGGCGGTCGGCACGCTGTGGACCCACGGCGTCGAGGTGGACTGGCGCGCGGTGCTGCCCCCCGCGCCGGGCCGCGTGGACCTGCCCACCTACGCCTTCGACCGGCGCCGCTTCTGGCCCCGGATGTCCTCGCGCGGGGCGGCGGCCGACGTCGCGTCGGCCGGGCTGACCGGTGTCGACCACCCGTTGCTCGGGGCGGTGGTCAGCGTGGCGGACGGCGACACGGCCGTGCTCACCGGCCGGCTGTCCCTGGCCACCCACCCCTGGCTGGCCGACCACGCCGTGCTGGGCGCGGTGCTGCTGCCCGGCACGGCCTTCGTCGAACTGGCCCTGCGCGCCGGGCAGGACCTGGGGTGCGGCCAGGTGCGGGACCTGACCCTGGAGACCCCGCTGGTGCTCGACGCCGCGGGCGCGGCACAGGTCCAGGTCGTGGTGGGCCGGGCCGACGCCGACGGACAGCGTTCGGTGTCCGTCCACTCGCGCCCCGAACCGGCCGACGACGGCGCGGTGCAGGGGCAGGCACAGGGGCAGGGGCAGGGGCAGCACGAGTGGACCTGCCACGCCCAGGCCGTGCTCGCGCCACCGCACGAGAGCCCGGGCACCACCGACTTCGGGCCGCTGACCGGCCGGTCCTGGCCGCCGAGCGACGCCGCCCCCGTCGACACGGAGGACTTCTACCCGGCGCTGGCCCGCCAGGGCTATGCGTACGGCCCCAGCTTCCAGGGGCTGCGCGCGGCCTGGCGGCGCGGCGACGACTTCTTCGCCGAGGTGGTCCTGCCCGACGACGCCACCGAGGAGGCCGAGGAGTTCGGAGTCCACCCCGCGCTGCTGGACGCCGCGCTGCACGGCATCGGGCTCGGCGTGTTCGCCGATGACACGAACGGCGCCGAGACCACATCGCGGCTGCCCTTCGCCTGGTCGGGAGTGCGGCTGTGGGCGGGCGGCGCACGGACGGTCCGGGTATGGCTGCGGACCGTGGGCGCGGCCGCGGTCCGGGTCCGGATCGCCGACGCCACCGGCGCCCCCGTCCTGGGGATCGACGAGCTGGTGCTGCGCCC
This sequence comes from Streptomyces sp. NPDC059679, assembly GCF_042734105.1. Taxonomy (NCBI): domain Bacteria; kingdom Bacillati; phylum Actinomycetota; class Actinomycetes; order Kitasatosporales; family Streptomycetaceae; genus Streptomyces; species Streptomyces sp. NPDC059679. The sequence continues at coordinate 89,587 of NZ_JBHWES010000028.1, forward strand.
GGTCACCCCGGCCCAGGTGCGTTCGGCGCGCTCGGCGGTGGCCGGATCCCTGTTCGCCCACCGCTGGGAGCCCTGGGAGCCGGAGGCGGTGGCCACCGGCGGGCGCCCGCCGGTGTGGTGGGCCGAGGGAACGCCCGTCGAGGAGCTCGCGGCCGCGGTGGCCGACGGGGCCGACACCGTACTGCTGGACGGCACGGGCCCGGCGGCTTCCGGCGCTGTCCCGGAGCGGGTGCGGGGCTCGGTGGCACGCGTCCTGGAGCGGGTACGGGAGTGGCTGGCCCACGACGGACTCGACGGCGCCCGGCTGGTGGTGACGGTGCGCCGCGGGGCCGAGGTGAACGCCGGGGATGGCATCGACCTCGCCGGGGCGGCCGTCCACGGCCTGCTGCGCTCGGCCCGCTCGGAACACCCGGACCGCTTCGCGCTCCTGGACATCGAGACAGAGGCAGACACCGACACCGCCGCCGACCTGCCGATGGACCTGGTCCGCGCGGCGATCGGCGCGGGCGAGACCGAGATCGCCGTCCGCGGCGCCCGGATGTTCGTCCCCCGCCTGGCCCGTACGGCTCTCCCCGCAGCCGACGCGCCGGTGCCCTGGTCCGGCCGGGGCACCGTGCTGATCACGGGAGGCACCGGGGTCATCGGCGCTGCCGTCGCCCGGCACCTGGTCACCGCCCACCAGGTCACCGACCTGGTGCTGGTCGGCAGGAGCGGCCCGGCCGCCCCCGGCGCCGCCGAGCTGGCCGAGCGGCTGCGCGGCCTCGGCGCCACGATACGGCTGGCTGCCTGTGACATCGCGGACCGGGACGCCGTCGCCGAACTGCTGGCCTCCCTCCCCGAACTGCGCGGGGTGGTGCACGCGGCCGGTGTCCTCGACGACGGCATGGTCGCCGCGCAGACACCGGAACGCCTCGCGGCGGTCTTCCGGCCGAAGGTGGACGCCGCGTGGCATCTGCACGAGCTGACCGAGGCTCTGGACCTGGACTTCTTCGTGCTGTTCTCCTCCGCCGCCGGGATCTTCGGCTCCCCGGGACAGGCCAACTACGCCGCGGCCAACACCTTCCTCGACGCCCTGGCCCGGCACCGGCACGCCGCGGGCCTGCCCGCGCAGTCGCTGGGCTGGGGGCTGTGGGCCGAAGTGTCCACCATGACCGGGGCGTTGAGCGACACCGACGTCAAGCGGCTGAACCGAGGCGGCCTGCGGGCGCTCTCCGAGGAGGAGGGGGTGGCGCTCTTCGACGCCGCCGCCCGGCTGCCCGAACCGGTGCTCGTCCCGGTCCACCTGGACCTGCGCGGCCGCGGTGACGCGCCCCCGCTGCTGCGCGGGCTGGTCACGGCCCCACAGCGGCGGGCCGCCGCCGCGCCATCGGCCGCGGACTCCGGCTGGCGCGACCGGCTGCGCGGCCTGTCGGCGGGGGAGCGGTCGGCGCTGCTGGTCGACCTGGTGCGGGAGCATGTCGCCACCGTGCTGGGACACGCCGCGCCCGACGACATCGAGCCCGCGCAGTCCTTCGCCACCCTGGGCTTCGACTCGCTCACCGCGGTCGAGCTGCGCAACCGGCTGGCGGAGGACACCGGAGTGCGGCTGCCCACGACGCTGGTGTTCGACTACCCGAGCCCCGAGGCGCTCGCCGCGTTCCTCGGCTCGGCGCTGGTCGGCACGGCCGACGAGGGCGACCGGCCGCGGGCCACGCTCGCCGTGGCCGACGAGCCGATCGCGATCGTCGGCATGAGCTGCCGCTATCCGGGCGAGGTGCGCTCCCCCGAGGACCTGTGGGACATGGTCCTGCACGGCCGCGAGGGCATCGGTGGCTTCCCCGACGACCGCGGCTGGGACCTGGACGCGCTGTACGACCCGGAGGGCGCGGGCGCGAACACGACGTATGTGCGGGAGAGCGGCTTCCTCTACGACGCCGCCGACTTCGACGCCGCCTTCTTCGGCGTGGCGCCGCACGAGGCGGTGGCCATGGACCCGCAGCACCGGCTGCTGCTGGAGCTGTCGTGGGAGGCCGTCGAGCGGGCCGGTATCGACCCGGTCCGGCTGCGGGGCAGCCGGACCGGTGTGTTCACCGGTCTGATGCACCACGACTATGTGGCGCGGCTCCAGGAGGTGCCCGAGGAGATCGCGGGCTATCTGAGCAACGGGACCGCGGGCAGCGTGGCATCGGGCCGGATCGCGTACACCTTCGGCTTCGAGGGTCCCGCCGTCACGGTGGACACGGCCTGCTCGTCCTCGCTGGTGGCGCTGGACATGGCGGTCAGCGCGCTGCGGCGCGGAGCGTGCGACCTCGCCCTGGCGGGCGGTGTCGCGGTCGTCTCGACCCCTGCCGCGTTCACGGAGTTCGGCAAGCAGCGCGGGCTGGCGGCGGATGGGCGGTGCAAGGCGTTCGCGGCGTCGGCCGACGGTACGGCGTGGGGTGAGGGCGTCGGTGTGCTGTTGGTGGAGCGGTTGAGCGACGCGCGGCGCAACGGACATCGCGTCCTCGCCGTCGTCCGGGGCTCCGCGGTCAACCAGGACGGGGCGTCCAACGGCATGACGGCGCCGAATGGTCCGTCGCAGCAGCGGGTGATCCGGGATGCGTTGGCGGGTGCGGGTGTGGTGGCGTCGGATGTGGATGTGGTGGAGGCGCATGGCACCGGGACGCCGTTGGGGGATCCGATCGAGGCTCAGGCGTTGTTGGCGACGTATGGGCGGGAGCGGTCGGGGGGTGGGGCGGTGTTGTTGGGGTCGGTGAAGTCGAATATCGGTCATACGCAGGCGGCGGCGGGTGTGGCGGGTGTGATCAAGATGGTGATGGCGATGCGGCATGGGGTGGTGCCGCCGACGTTGCATGTGGATGAGCCGACGCCGCATGTGGACTGGTCGTCGGGCGCGCTGGAACTGGTGACGGAGGCCGTGGCCTGGCCGGAGGCGGCCAGGCCGCGGCGGGCGGCGGTGTCCTCGTTCGGGATCAGCGGCACCAACGCCCATGTGATCCTGGAACAGGCGCCCGACGACACCGACGCGGAAACCACCGTAGAACCCACCGCGGACACCGCCGAGCGGCCCTCGGTGGTCGTCGAACCCTCCCCGGCGGCGCCCCCGCCGTGGGTGCTGTCGGCCAGGTCGGCCGTCGCCCTGCGTGGCCAGGCCGAGCGGCTGCGGGAGTTCGCCACCGCTCCGGCGGGCGCCGCGGTGTCAGCCGGCGATATGGCGGCCGCCCTGGCGGAGTCCCGGACCGTCTTCGGCCACCGCGCGGTCGTACTCGCCGCCGACGGCGCCGGGTTCGCCTCGGGCCTGGACACCCTCGCGGGCCAGGGCACCCTCGCGGGCCAGGACAACGAGGAGCCGGACGTCGTACGCGGCGTGGCCCGCAATCGCACCAAGGCCGCCTTCGTGTTCCCGGGCGAGGCGTCGGCGTGGGCCGGCATGGCGGCCGGACTGCTCGACTCCTCCCCAGTGTTCGCCAAGGCGATGGGGGAGTGCGCCGAGGCGCTGGCGCCGCACACCGGCTGGGATCTGGACGCGGCGCTCCGGGGCGAGCCGGGCACGCCGATGCGCCATGACGTCGCCGTTCCCGCGCTGTGGGCCGTGATGGTCTCGCTGGCTGAGCTGTGGCGCTCGGTCGGTGTCACACCCGCCGCCGTGGTCGGCCGGGCGCACGGCGAGATCGCCGCCGCCTGCGTGGCCGGTGTGATGTCCCTGGCCGACGGGGCCGCGCTGGCGGCGTGGCGGGGCCGGGCGCCGGCGGCCGAGCCGTCGGAGGCGCCCCCGCCGGTCATCGTACGGAGCGGTCGCGTCCGGCTGTACTCGTCCGCCACGGGGCGCCCGTTCGACCCGGAGAGCGCGGACGCGGACCACTGGCACCGGCGCCCCGGCGCGCCCGACGGGTTTTCCGACGCGGTCGGGATGCTGCTGCGGGACGGGGTGGACACCTTCGTCGAGCTGAGCCCCCATCCGGTGGCGACGGACACCGTGGCCGGCCTGGCGGCCGCCGCCGGACACGACGCGGTCGTGGTCGGGTCCCTGCGGCGCGAACACGACGACCGCGCCGCGCTGACCCGGTCGGCGGCGACGCTGTGGGTCCACGGCGACGGGGTGGACTGGTCCACCCTGGTGCCGCGCGCGACACGCCCGGTCGACCTGCCCACCTACGCCTTCCAGCGGCAGCGGTTCTGGCTCGAGGCGCCCGCGCGCGCCGGGGACGCGAGCGGAGTCGGCCTCGACGCGGCGGACCACCCCCTGCTCGCCGGCGCGGTCATCCCCGCCGAGGGCGACACCGCCCTGTTCACCGGCAGGCTCTCGCCGGCGGCGCAGCCGTGGCTCGCCGACCACGCGGTGTCGGGCACGGCCCTGCTGCCCGCCGGTGTGCTCGTCGACTGGGCGCTGTACGCCGGTCACCGGCTGAACTGCCCCGAGCTGCGTGAACTCACCCAGGAGGCGCCGCTGATCCTCGGCCACGACACCGCCGCGCACGTTCAGGTGCAGGTGGGCCCGGCCGGCGAGGACGGCCACCGCGCCCTGACCGTCCACTCCCGCCCCGAGTCCTCCGGCAATGGCGAGGCCGCGGACTGGACGTGCCACGCCCGCGCGGTCCTGGCCCCCCGGTCCGACGGCCCGGAAGACATCGAAGACCAGGACGCGCCGGAGGGCTTCGAGGAATTCGCGGGCGCCTGGCCGCCGCCCGGCGCGGTGGCGGCCGACGTGGCAGGCCTCTACGACGCACTGGCCGAACAGGGCTTCACATACGGCCCCGCGTTCCAGAGCCTGCGCGCCGTGTGGCGGCGGGGCGCGGAAGTCTTCGCCGAGGTGGCCCTGGCGGAGGGGACCCCCGTCGGCGGCTTCCGCCTCCACCCGGCGCTGCTCGACGCCGCCCTGCACACCACGGGCCTGGGCGGGTTCCTCGCCCTCGACGACGCTCAGGTGACGATGGCGCGAGCGTGGGCCGGGGTGCGGCTGCACACCACGACCGTCGCCACAGCTGCCGACGCCGTTGCCACGGCCGTCCGGATCCGGCTCTCCGGCGCGGGCGAGGGCGCGATCGACGTCCGCCTCGCCGACCCCGAGGGCCGCCCGGTCGCCGGAGTCGACCGTCTGACGCTGCGCGCCATGCCCACGGCCGAGTTCCAGCCCGCCCCCGGGTCGGCTGCCACGCGGCCCGCCCGGCCCGGAAGGCCACCGCGGAAGCCTGGGGAGCGGGGGGTGCAGGGGGAGCCGGGGGAGAACACCCTGGCCCGGGTGCGCGAGGCCGCGCCGGACAAGCGCCGCCGACTGCTGGAGGACATCATCCGCGGCGAGCTGGCCGCGGTCCTGCGCCACGGCGTGGGCGCGGACATCGACTCCGACGTGGAGTTCCTCGACCTGGGGGTGGACTCGCTGGCGGGCATCACCCTGCGCGACCGGCTCGGCGCGCTGCTGGAGGTCGAACTCCCGGCCACCACGATGTTCGAGTACTCCACCACGGCCCGGCTCGCCGGCCACCTGGCGCAACTCGTCACCGCCGGCGCCGCGCCCGGCCACCGGGCCGCGGACCACGCGCCCTCGCCCTCCTCTCCCTTCGACAGCATCGAAGCGCTCTACCGCGAGTCGTACGCACTCGGGCAGGCGGGCACGGCGGGCATGGACCTCATCCAGGCCGCCGCGCGGCTCAGGCCGTCCTTCACCGCGGAGACCGCGGCGGACCACGTCCCGCGGACCGTCCGGCTCGCCCGGGGCGACGGCGGCCGGGCGGCGGTGGTCTGTGTGCCCGCCATCACCGCCACCGCGGGTCCGGTGCAGTACGCCCGGCTCTCACAGTTCCTTCAGGGCGAGCGGGATGTGCTGTCCCTGGTCAACCCCGGTTTCGTCGAGGGGGAGTTGCTGCCCGACTCGTTCGAGACCTTCCTGGAGTTGCAGCTGGCCGCGCTGCGTTCGTCCGTCGCGGATGGCTCGTATGTGCTCCTCGGACACTCGGCGGGCGGGCTGATCGCCTACGCTCTGGCGATGCGGGCCGAGCGGGCCGGGCTCGCGCCCGCCGCGGTCGTCCTCATCGACACCTTCCAGGCCGACAGCACGTTCTCGGCCGAGACGCTGGGCGCGATGAACGACGGCCTGTTCGCCCGCGAACACATCCTCGGGCCCGACGCGCTCAGCGGTGTGCGGCTGACCGCCATGGGCCGCTACCACACGCTGATGGACGAGTGCGAGGTGGCGCCCATCGAGCGCCCGACGCTCTTCCTCGGTGCCGAATCCCCGCTGCCCCACCAGGACAGCGGATTCGACGGCGACGACTGGCGGCCGTCCTGGCCGTTCCCGCACACGGCCGCCACCACACCCGGCGACCACTTCACGGTCATGGAGGACAACATCGCCCTGACCACCGAGGCGATCGAGCGCTGGCTCACCGAACAGGGACTGTGACCCCGGGCGCGCCACTGTCCCTTCACCCAAGCACGAGCCGCGGCCAAGGACGACCGCGGTCCGGAAAGGAAAAACAGAAATGATCATTCTGGGATACAACGGCTTCTCGCAGATAGCGGAGCTGTTCGGCCGGCTGTACGGCTACACCGCCGACAGCGTCGACCGCCACAGCTTCCTCGGCCATGACGCCGCTGCCGCCCTCTTCGTCGACGGCGAGCTGGTGGCCGCCGTCGAGGAGGAGCGGATGAACCGGCAGAAGAAGACCACCGCCTTCCCCGCGAACGCCATGCGGTGGTGTCTGGAGCAGGCCGGTATCTCCTACGAGGACGTGGACTACTACGCCTTCGGCTGGAACTTCACCGCGGAATTCGCCGACACCGCCATCACGGGCATCGCGAGCGCGCCGATCCCGCCCGAGTACAAGTTCCAGGCGATCGGATCCTTCGGCGAGCTGTGGAACGGAGCGCTGGGCAGGACCGCGCTGATCGAGGACTTCACCAGCCACACCGGCTACGCACTGCCGGACGAGAAGCTGATCACGGTCCCGCACCACCGGGCCCACCTGGCCTGCGGCCGCACCTTCTCCGGCCTCGGTGACGCCGCCTTCCTCATCAACGACGGTCAGGCCGAGGCGGACAGCGCCATCATGGGCGAGGTGCGCGACGGCAAGGTCGAGGTCTTCGAGCGGTTCACCATCGACGCGAAGAACTCGCTCGCGCAGCTGTTCGCGAACATCACCCGCTACCTGGGTTTCACTCCGAACAACGACGAGTACAAGGTCATGGGCCTGGCCGGGTTCGGAAAGGCCCCGGACGAGCAGGACAACCCCCTGCTGACCAAGGTCGTCACCCTCGAGGAGGGCGGCCGGTACTCGCTGGCCCTGGCAAACGATCCGCGCGGCCCGCGCGCCTATGACCCCCTGTTCGACGAGCTGTTCGACGGCAACGACGGCAACCGTCAGGAGTTCGACTTCCGGGTCCGCGTCGCCTGCGCTGCCCAGCAGGTGATCGAGGCGGTGACCGCGCACCAACTGCGCGCCCTGGCCGAGGCGACCGAGCTGCGCGATCTGATCTTCGAGGGCGGCCTCGCCCTGAACTGCGTCAACAACACCAAGCTGCTGGAGGAGCTGCCCTTCACCCGGGTCGAGGTCAGTTTCGGGGCGAGCGACCCCGGCGTCTCCATCGGCGCCGCCGCCCATGTCGCACGGGAGAAGTCGGTCGCCCTGGCGCCGACCGAGTCGCCGTACCTCGGCCCGGAGTTCGGCGAGGACGAGATCCGCGCCACGCTCGAGGAGTACACCTCCTCGGTCATCTGGGAGTTGCTGCCCAGCGACGAGGTGGTGGGGAAGACCGCCGAGCTGCTGACCGGGAAGACCGTCATCGGCTGGTTCCAGGGCCGCACCGAGTACGGGCCGAGGGCGCTGGGCAACCGCAGCATCCTGGCCAACCCGTCCTACGCCGACATGAAGGACGTCATCAACAACCGCGTCAAGCACCGCGAGCCCTTCCGCCCGTTCGCGCCGATCGTGCTGGAGGAGAACGCGGCGCGGGTGTTCGAGATGGGCAGGAAGGAGCGCTCCCCGTACATGACCTTCGTGTTCCCGGTGCGCCCCGAGTACACCGAGAAGATCGCGGCGGCCACCCATGTCGACGCCACCTCACGCATCCAGACCGTGACGGACGAGAGCAACCCGCGACTGGCCGCGCTGTTGCGCGAGTTCACCTCCCGCACCGATGTGCCGTGTCTGGTGAACACCTCCTTCAACGTGGCGGGCGAGCCCATCGTCTGCTCCCCGAAGGACGCGGTCGAGTGCTTCCTGGGCACCGATATCGACCACCTGGTCATCGGCGACTTCCTGGTCTCCAAGCGATGAGGGAGCAGAGAGCGGCGGTCGACGCATGGGGGGCCGCACATGGCTGACCGACAGACCCCGGCCGCCGCGGCGGCCGGGGGTGTCCAGTGGCGGGCCCGGGTGGCCTCACTCCTGGAGATAGCCGGCGCGGTGGCCACCGTCGGCTCGATGATCCTCGTCGTCGAGATCTGCCGGGAGCTGCTCACCACCGACCCCGACACGGGCCGCCTCGAAGGGCTCGTCCTGACCACCGTCGCCACCGCGGTGCTCGCACTCACCCTCCAGATCGCCGGACGGACGCTGAGCCGCCAGGCGGCCCAGCTCAGCCAGGAGCTGTTCCACGCCGGGGTGGCCGCCAGGCTGCGTGCCCGCCCCGCCGCCCGGTCGCTCCACGCGGCGTGGCGGGCCCAGAGCGCCACCCTGGGCGGCGACATCGCCTCGGCCGGGGCGATGGTCGGCCGCGCGGCCTCGGAACTCGTCTCGGCGTTACTGGTGTTCGTCCTCTCGATCGGCTACCTGTTCTGGGTCGACTGGCTGATGGCCCTGGTGACGCTGTTGCCGATCCTCCTCGGATTCGTCACCTTCGGCGTGATCTCCGCGCGCTTCTTCAAGGAGATGAAGGACGAGTACGTGGCGTCCATCGGCGCCGTCGACGCGGTGCGCCCCACCATCGGCCTGGACGCCCGGATCAACCGCGCCGGCGCGCGGGCGCGCACCGCGGCGGTGACGCGCACCTCCGCCCGCAGGCTGACCGAGGCCACCGACGGGTTCAGCGACTTCTTCCAGGTCCGCATCGGTGCCCTGCTGGGCGGCCGGGCGATCGCCGAGATCGCCTTCTCGCCGCTGACCGTCCTGGTGTTCGTGCTGTGCGGGGGCGCGCTCATGGTCCGGGCGGACTCGCTGGCCCCGGGCGACCTCGTGCCGTTCCTGGTCGTGGGCGCCGGGCTGGCGGCCCCGCTGCTGGCCAGCACCTACTACATGGAGGAGGTCGGCGAGGGCAAGAAGGCCACGGCGCGGTTGACCGCGTTCGCCGCGGGCGTCCCGGCGCCCGCCGAGGGCGAAAAGGCGGCGACCGAATCCGCCGAACAGGCCGCGAACGACTCCGCCGAACGGGCTGCGCCCGCCGACGACGACCTCGGCCTCGAGTTGCCCGAGCGCGGGGTACTGACCGTTATCGAGCCCACGCCCGAAGGCACCGACCGCGTGGCCGACTGGATCAAGGCCGACACACCCCCCGAGCGGTTCGCCGCGGTGGAGGCCGAGCCGGCCGTCGTGCTCGGGCCCGTCGCCGCGTACATCACCGCCGACCGGCCCGGCGGGACCGAGCGGGACGCCGAGCGGGCGGCGCGCACCGCCGGGGTCCACGACACTGTCACGGCGTTCCCCCACGGATACGACTCGGTCGTGGGCGCCGAGGTGTCCCTGTCCTATCCGGAGCTCCAGCGGCTCGCCCTGGCCAGGGTGGTCGCGACGGAGGAACACGGGGTCGTACTGCTCGACCAGCGGGCGTTCGGCGGCGACACCGGGGTGCTGCGGGCCGTGGTGGACGAACTGCGGGAGCGGGCGGCCGTGGTCGTCCTCAGCCCCGGGCCCTCGGCCGTCACCGACGGGCGGCTCGCGGTCATGGAGGCCGGGCGGGTCGTCGAGTCCGGCACGCACGAGGAGTTGCTCCGCGAGGGCGGCCGGTACGCGGCCATCCTCGGCGGGCACCCGGACACCCCGCAGGCCGTCCCGGCCGCTTCCCGAACCGCTACGTCCCAGGAGGGCAGCCGATGAGGGCCGTTCTCGACCGCTACCTCCAGGTGTCCGGCACCAAGGCGTTGGTGTCGCTGCTGATGTTCCTGGTCCTCGGCGCCATCACGCAGGGCATCGCCTTCACCCTGGTGGTCCCGATCGCCGACGACCTCCTCACGCCCGACACTCCGGTGCCGTGGTCGTGGATCGCCGTCCTGGTGGCGATCACCGTGGTGCACTCCGTACTGCACTACCGGAGCGTTCCGATGGGCAACCGCATCGGCGCCGACCTCGTCACCACCCTGCACCGGGCCGTGGCCGACCGCGCGTCGTCCCTGCCCACCAGGTCCCTCGGCCCGGTGCACGCCGACCGGCTCGCCTCACTGGACGGCAGCGCGGTCGTGGTCCTGATGGGCCTGCCCGCGCATGTGCTGCGCCCGCTGGTGGCCGCCGTCATCACCCCGCTCACCGTGATCGTGATCAGCCTGTTCTTCGAGCCGCTGCTGGCGGTCACGCTGGCGGGCAGTCTGCTGGTCGTGATGGCGGCGTCCTTCGCCACGGCCCGGCTGCTCACTCGGGACGAGGAGCCGGACGGTCCCGAGTGGCTGCGCCGGGCGTACGAGCGCCCCGGGGCCTCGCCGCACGGCGGCCGGCCGGGCGTGCTGCTGCCCGCAGTGGGACAGGTGCTGCTGTGGCGGGTCGTCGAACTCGCGGTCTGCGGTGCCGTGGCGGTGTGCGCGGTGTTGTCCACCGGGGACGACGTATCGGCCCCCCAGGGCGTCGCGCTGATCGTGCTCTCGGCGCTCACCTTCCGGCCGGTCATGGAGGCCGCCCTGCTGACCAGCACGGTCGTCAACTCGCGTGCGACGCTGATCACGATCGGCCGGCTGATCGGCGCCGGCAACCCTGAGCCGCCCACCGCCACGTGGCCCGCGGCGTGTGACATCGAGTTCGAGGACGTCGGTGTCGCGGTCGACGGAGCGACGGTGCTGACCGGAGTCTCCTTCCGGCTTGCGGCGGGCACCACCGCGGCGCTCACCGGCACACCGGACGGGGTCCGCCTGACACTGGCGGATCTGCTGACGGGCGATCTCCGGCCCACGTCGGGGCGGGTGCTGATCGGCGGGGTGGACGTCGCCACCATCGCCGCGTCCGAGGCCGAACGGCGGCTGTGCCGGGTCTCGCCGGTGGAGGGTGCGGGGTTCGAAAGCGTAGAAGGTTCCGACGGGTTCGACGGTTCCGGCGGGGTGGCGGGCTCCTCGCCCTCCCAGGCCGACCGCTGGCGGCTCGCCCTGGAAGGGGCGATCGCGGCCGACCCCGCCCTGGTGGTCGTGGACGCGACCGCCGGCGCGGAGGCGTTCGCCACCTCCCCGGACTTGGCCGAGCTGCTGTCCACGCTCCTGCGGGACCGCACCTGCCTGGTGATCCCGGGCGCCGGACTTCCCCTGCCGCGCTGCGACGAGGAGTTGGTGGTCGAGGGCGCTCGCGTGGCCGTGCGCGCGACCGAGGTGAGATGACCGGGCGGCGGCAGGCCAGGGCCGCCACAACGGAGAACGCCGGGCCGGAGCCGTTTCCACGGCATCCGGCCCGGCGTCCCGGACCACAGAGGAGGCTTCAGCCCTTGATCGGCTCCCACCAGTCGCGGCGTTCGGTGTACCACTGGACGGTGGCGGCCATGCCCTCGTCCCATGACGTCGCGGGCCGGTAGCCCAACTGGTCGGTGATCTTCGCACAGTCCATGGCGTAGCGGCGGTCGTGCCCCTTGCGGTCTGCCACGTGCTCCACCATCGACCGGTCCACGCCGAGCCTCTCCAGCAGTCCGTCGGTGACCTCGCGGTTGGTCAATTCCGTGCCGCCACCGACGTTGTAGATCTCGCCCGGCTTTCCGCCCTCGGCCACCAGCGCTATGCCCCTGCAATGGTCGTCCACATGCAGCCAGTCCCGAACATTCTCGCCGTCGCCATAAAGCGGCACTTTTCTGCCGTCGAGCAGATTGGTGACGAAGAGCGGGATGAGCTTCTCGGGATATTGGTGTGGGCCGTAGGTGTTGGAGCCCCGGGTGACGCAGACCGGCAAACCATGTGTACGGTGCACGGCCAGGGCCAGAAGGTCGGACGACGCCTTGGAAGCGGAATACGGAGAATTGGGACGGAGCGGCTCCTCCTCCGTCCAGGGAGCATCTCCGTTCTCCAGCGACCCGTATACCTCGTCGGTGGAGACATGTACGAATTTCCGTACGCCGGTCTCGGTCGCCGCACTGAGCAGCGTGTGGGTCCCCACGACATTGGTCCGCACGAATTCATCGGCCCCCGCAATGGACCGGTCGACATGTGACTCGGCCGCGAAATGCACCACGAGGTCCGTTCCCCGCAGCAATTCTCCGACCAGCCGGCCGTCGCAGATGTCCCCCTCGACGAATCGCAGCCGGGGACTGTCCGCGACGCTTGCGAGATTCGCCTTGTTCCCCGCGTAGGTGAGCTTGTCAAGCACCACTATGTCGGCCTCCGCGAAGGCCTCGTAGTGACCCTGCACCGTCCGCCGGACGAAGTGCGAGCCGATAAAACCCGCACCTCCGGTTACCACTATGCGCACTGGCTGCCCTTCAGTCCTTACCGGCGATTTCCATCAGATACCTGCCGTAGTCCGTCCGCGCTAACTGCCGGCCCAATTCATAGCATGCGTCGGCGTCGATGAACCCCTTGCGAAAAGCAATCTCCTCGAGACAGGCGATGCGTACGCCCTGGCGTTGTTCGAGCACCTGCACATACTGCGACGCCTGGAGCAGCGAGTCGTAGGTGCCGGTGTCCAGCCAGGCGAAGCCGCGCCCCAGGTTGATCAGCCTGGCCTTGCCCCGCTCCAGGTAGACCCGGTTGACGTCGGTGATCTCCAGCTCGCCCCGGGCGGACGGGCGGACGTTCTTCGCGATGTCCACCACGTCGTTGTCGTACAGATAGAGGCCGGTGAGCGCCAGATTCGACCTGGGCCGGGTCGGCTTCTCCTCCAGTGAAATCAGATTCCCCCGCCCGTCCACCTCGCCGATGCCATAGCGCTCCGGATCGCCAACCGGATATCCGAAGAGCACACAGCCCTCCACCTCGGCCATCTCTTTCTCCAGCAGCCGACCGAATCCCGGACCGTGGAAGACATTGTCGCCCAGTACCAGGGCCACCGACTGATCGCCGATGTAGTCGGCCCCGATGAGGAACGCCTCGGCGATTCCGTTGGCGCAGGGCTGCTCGGCGTACTCGATGTTCAGGCCGAGCCGGCCGCCGTCCCCCAGCAGATCCCGGAACATGGTGAGATGGGAGGGCGTGGAAATAATCAGGACATCCCGTATGCCGCCGATCATGAGCACGGAAAGCGGATAATAGATCATCGGCTTGTTGTAAACGGGAAGCATCTGCTTCGACACCGCGTGGGTCAGCGGATGCAGGCGCGTGCCGCTGCCTCCGGCCAGGACTATGCCCTTCATGTGACCAACTCTCCATAACTGGCAAGGATTAGCGCAGACATCTCCAGTTGGGTGGCCCGTGACATATTCAATTCACTTGCGAGAGCAGGGGTGTCGGCCTGAGGCGAGGCACTATCAACGGGCGCTCCGTGGACGGGAAATCCGACCAGGGTGACGTCGAGACCTGGCGCTGCGGTACTGATACTTTGGTTCGGGATCGACCGTACGGCTATCTGATCAGTTCTGTCAAATGTGACGGTGGATTCGTCCAGGGTAAAGCCCGGTGCTCTTGCAGCCATTGTGCCGCCCTTACCCGTTTCCGCCTCTCGATAACTCACCGAGTGGAGTCGGCGGGCCCGTCCGAAAACATGGCGACCTGTGCCGCTCGTAGGTGGCAAGGACGTGGCGGGTGTGGGCCTCGTTCATGATCAGGAGGTGGTCGAGGGCTTCGCGTCGGAGGCTGCCGATGATGCGTCCGCGTTCGCAGTGTGCGTTCATGCGGGGAGTCTGTGGTGCACTTTTGAGGATCTCCATCTCCTCGGCCTGGAAGACGGCGTCACATGCCTCGCCGTACCCGTCGTGGGCGGCACCCCGGTGGTGTGCAGCCGCCGGGTGAAGCTTCCCCTTGCCCGCTCCTCCGACAAGACGATCACGGAGGTTGCGCGGGATCCGGGGGTGAGCCCGGGAGAGTCTGCGCGGCTGGGTCAAGCGTGACCGGATCGACCGTGGTGAGGACAGGCCGGACGAGCTGACCGGTACCGAACGCCAGGAGCTCGCGCGGCTGCGCAAGCAGAACATCGAGCAGCAGAAGACGATCGAGATCCTGAAAAAGCCGCGGCCTTCTCCGCCCAGGACAGCGACCGGTGAGCGAGGTCTACCGGTTCATCGCCGCGGAGAAGGCCGCATACCCTGTGGCCCTGCTGTGCCGTGTCCTGCACGTGGCACGATCCTCGTTCTACGCCTGGCTGAACGCGGATGAGGCCCGGCAGTTGCGGACACGTGCTGATGACGCGCTCGCCCATGAGATCGCGCCCGGCCCGACAAGCAGGCGCGGCCGACGCCGGATCTGATCGGCCGCGACTTCACCGCCGCCCGGCCGGGCACCCGGCTCGTCGGCGACATCACGTACCTGCCCACGCGAGAGGGCCGGCTGTATCTGGCCCGCTGGTTGGACCTGGCCACCCGCGAGGTCATCGGCTACGCGATGGCCGACCACCACCGTGCCGAGCTGGTGACTGACGCACTGCGGATGGCTCACGGCCGGGGCAGCCTGCAACCCGACTTGACGCCCTCTCAAAGCCGGGTGGACGGACTGAGTCGGCCTGTCGGCCGCGGACGGCAGCGGTTCCAACGGCTGTACGGCCAAGTTCCTCGCCGTCTACTTCGACCAGGGCGCGAGCACCGCCGCCCACCCGTCGCTGCCCGCGAAGGGCGTGTACATCGACAGCTCGATCCGCGCATCGTACGGGCAGCAGACCATCGACGACGTCCTGAACTCGTGACGCGTCCGTACGCCCTCGCCTGAAAGGATCCGGCCGGTGCCGGACAGGACGGGCTGTGGAATCCATGACGGAAGAGGAGTCGCGCCAGAGGCAGCGGGCGCGCTTCGAAAGACTGGCGCACGTGGTGGTGGAACCGTTGCACCGGTATCTGCTGCGACGGACGAGCGCCGACATGGTCGACGACATCCTGGCGGAGGCGATGCTGGTGCTGTGGCGCCGTATCGACGACGTCCCCGGCCTGGGGTCGGAGCCGGATTCCCTGCCCGGCCCCGATGACGTGTTGCCGTGGTGCTACGGGGTGGCGCGGGGCTGCCTGGCGAATGCCCGCCGTGCCGACGGGCGCCGGCTCCGGCTGGTGGAGCGGTTGATCCGGACGCAGGAGCAGCAGTCGGCCGGGGTCGCCGACTACAGCGATCTGCACGCCGCGCTCGCCGCCCTCGGGGCGCTGGACCGTGAGGTGGTGCGGCTGTGGGCGTGGGAGGGGCTGGCGCCCCGGCAGATCGCGGAGGCGACCGGGTTGACGTCCAACGCAGTGAGCATCCGGCTGCACCGGGCGAAAAGGAAACTCGCCGAACAGCTGGGCGAAAGCATGACGAACCGTCCGGACACAAGAGGGATGAAGGAAGGAGCGGTCAGTGAATGACGACGAGTTGCTGGCCCGGCTGAAGTCCGCGGACCCGGCGCTGACCCCACATGCTCCGCTGCCCGACATCGACCGACTTGTGGAGGACATCTTGACCACCGACACCGCGCTCCAGACCGGCAATACGGCCCCCGCGAAGACCGCTGCGCGACGGAGCCGCCGTCAGCTCCTCGGACTCGCGGCGGCGGCCGGTCTGCTTCTGCTCGGCGGCGGCATCGCCGGAGCAGTCATGGCGAACAACGACAATGGGCACTCGGCCTCGACCGGCCCATTGACACTCACCACCCACAGCGGTTTCGGCGGCCAGAAGTGTGTGACACCCAGTCCCGACACCCTGCGCGGGTACCCGACCCTCTTCGCGGGAACGGTCACCTCCATCAAGGGCTCCACGGTCACCTTCCGCGTCGACTACTGGTTGAAGGGCGGCGACACGGAGACGGTCGTGCTCGACAGCGACGCGAGCCGGCCGGAGGCGCTGACGTTCTCGGAGGGTGTGCGCTACATCGTGGCCGCCGAGAACGGCGTCGTCCCGGTGTGCGGCGCGAACGGGGCCTCGAACGAGACCGTCGACGAGTTCCGCCAGGCATTCGGGAAGTAACGGAAAGCAGCTGCACGGACGGTCCGAGCCCACCGACGGCCGCGGTGGGCTCGGCCGGTTCGGGAAGCCGGTGCTTCTGTTGTTATGACCGTGTTCCACAGTCGACTGAGAGCTGAGGGCTTCCCCCGCCTGGCTTCCCCCGCCTGGCTTCCGCCGTGGCAGGCGGAGACGGCCTCGAAGGTGTTGTCGGGGTTGCAGTTCTCGCCGAACCGGTAGTAGTACCGGACTTCGAGGAAGCACGCCGACTGCGCGCCCAGCTCGGCGAGGAAGCGCTGCCGGCCGAGCAGCGGATCGAGTGGATGGAGAAGCTGACGAAGGCCCGGGAGGCCGCGCAGGCCAGCATGACCACGCTCGGACAAGTGGAGGCGCTGATCCTGCAGATCTGACCGGTCATGTGCACGGCCCCGGGGCCTCCTTCCGGCCCGGGGCCGCCTGCTCTCACACCCGCTCGCCGGGCAGGACCACCACGCCCCCGCACGCGCCCGTTGGACGCTCTCCCACGACCCTGGTGGCCGGCAGGAGTTCGACCGCGAGGATCCAAGTAGCTACCGGGCGAGCACTCCGCCGTGCTCCACCGCGCCGGAAAGGCCCAGCCGCGCCGGTGTCACCGAGGCGACCGGGGGCTTGGGGCCCTCATCGCGGGTGGCGTCGAACCACACCCCGCCCGAGCTCGCGTTCTCGCCGGGCGCACCGATCGCCATGTCCGGGGAGCCGTCGCCGTTGTAGTCGCCGGTGGCGACCGCCGCGCCGAAGAGGTCGCCCGCCTCCGCCGTACCAGCCACGCCCGGGGAGTTCTGGTTGAAGCCGACGCCGGTCATGCCGCCGTCCTGTCCCGCGGCGAGCCACAGGTACGAGCCCGCGTCCGCCTCGGCGCCGATGGCCTCGTGGCTGACGCCGACGACCAGTTCGTCGAAGCCGTCCCGGTCGAGGTCGGCGACGGCGAGGGCCCCGCCGAAGTTGTCCTCCGGCTCGGCGGTGCCGGGCACATACGGCGAGGACTGCGTGGTGCACACGACATCGCCGCCGAGAGTGGTGTCCGGCTTGCCGTACGCCACGGCGACGGCACCACCAAGGCGGTCCGCACAGAAGGTGGTGTCAGTCTCCGGGTTGGGCTGGACCTGGCCGATGGCGAGGTCCGCGGTGCCGTCTCCGTCGAAGTCGCCGGTGGCCAGTGCGCTGCCGTGGTCGCCCGTGCGCCACGTCGTCCGCCACTCGCCCGAGGCCCGGCTGAGCACATGGGTACCGGAGATCTCCATGCCCTTGTAGGTGACCGCGAGGTCGTCGCCGCCGTCACCGTCGAAGTCCCCCGTGACCAGGGCCCGAGCGCCGCCGAAGTCATACCCCTCGACGAGGGAGGTGTCAGTGGCGGAGCCGGTGGTGAACGGGCCCCGGCGCAGTAGCGTCGCGCCGCCGTCCCCGTTGCCCTCGGTGGTCACGGCGAGGTCCTGGTGGCCGTCGTGGTCGAAGTCGCCGACGGTGAGCAGTCTGCCGAGTCGTCCGTCGGCCTGTCCCTTGGCCGCGGTGAGTCCGCTGCTGAAGCCGGACGCCGAGCCCCATACGACGGTGGCGGTGCCCTCGTGGTCGTCGCCGGTGTCCTTCAGCCGTTCGCCGGGCGCGGTGACGGCCAGGTCGCCGTAGCCGTCGCCGTTGAGGTCGGCGGCGCTGACCGAGGTGCCGAACAGATCGCCTGCCTCGGCGGTCCCCGGCACCCCGGCGGTGGACTGGCTGACGCGGGCGGAGCCCGCGGTGCCGAGGCCGTTCGGGCCGCCCCAGACCACGTTGACATAGCCCGCCTTCGCCCGGCCGTCGACGGTGGCCTTCGGCATGCCGACCGCCAGGTCCGCGTATCCGTCGCCGTTGAAGTCACCCTTGAGACCCGAGGGTGCCGCGGCGGCCGTGTCCTCGGTCGGGCCCGAGGGGGTGAGGACGGCGGCCAGTGCCACCGCGGTGGCGGTCACGGCCAGGGTTCGTATGCGCACGGGCTCTCCCAGAGGTGCGGGGTCGGGCTTCCGTGGCTTTGACTCCCGAGCGAGGCGGAGGGTTGTGGTGGAGCGGCGTGTGAATGGACATCAGGTGAACGGGCGCATGTGCGCCGCGCGCCGGTGTCCACCGTCCCCCGCGCCACCCAGCGGCGCAGCACCTCCTCGGCGGTCTTTCCGTGCGTGGTGCAGGGCCAGGCGCCGCTCGGTCTCGCCCCTGTCCGCCGGCCGTCCCACATCCACCAGCACACCCCGGGCCAGGAGGCCGCCAGGTTCGAAGAACCGTCGCCTGGCCACCCGCCACGACGTCGGCAGAGTCCTCGCCACCGGCGAGGCATAGGCCCCGCCTGCGCATCACCAGAGGGGAACCAAACCCCGACGAACAGGATGAGCGACAGGCAGATCTTCCGTCCGAGTCCGGAAGTCCCGCCAGAAGCCGGGATGGGAGGATCTTGTCGACAGTTTTGTATGAGGAGGCAAGGTGGATGACGGCTCGAAGCATGACCACTGCGGCTGGGAGGCGGTCGTGCTCGCGGCTCGGGAGCGTGCCCGCTCGCGGCAGGCCGTCATGGTCGAGCGCTTCGGCTTGTCAGGGGACGTGCGGTACGACTGGTCGATGGACGACGCGCAGATCACATGGTCGCGCGACGGAGAGGTGTTCCTCACCGGCCGACTCACGCTGATCGGCAGCGTCAGCCTTGCCCAACAGACCTGGTTGTGGTCCTGGGCGAACGAGTCACTGCCGCACGCCGTCCTGGGCGACATCGAGCGGGTGCGGCAGTTCGGCGAGGAGAACGACTACCCCGTCCTCCCTTGGCCGGGCTTCAGCTACCACCCCGAACTCGTCGCAGAGGCACGGATGGTCGCGGCCTCCGTGCTCGACGCTGAGGGGCTGTGGACGGAGTCCATGGACGACGGACAACTCCACTTCATGGTCCACGACCTGGTGTTTGCTGCCGAACGACAGTGATGGTCGCACGGACGGTCAAGATGCCGGTGCCGGCCGTCGAACGTTGAACGACAAGCTGAGGTGACAGGGGGAGCTTCGTCGGCTACCGCCCGGCAGGGGGCGATGGCCTGGATCGGGGCGCAGGCGCGTCGACAACGGTGTCGTGTTCGAGTCGGATCGCGTGCCGCCCGGACAGGTGAGCTGGAATCGTGCTGGGCCGCGCACCTGGGGACCCTGCTCATGCACGGGTGTACGGCACAGTTCAGGCGGAGGCCGGGGGAGCTCGGCCTCGGCGAGGACGACCTGCGAGCGCCCGCCGCCGGCCATCGTCTTCCGGTAGTCGGTGGGCCTGGGGCTGGAGTCCGCGGCGACCGCGCGGGCGTGCCCGGTCAGCTGCAGTGCGATCTGCTCGTAGTCGCGCGGTGCGAGGCGCGGGTCCCTCCACGCGAGCATGGCCATGGCGAGTGTCTCGTGGGGGCGCGGTCGAAGGGGAGTTCCGCCTCGATCATCCCGTCGGGGTCGTACAGGACCGTATGCGTGTTGGTCACCGGCGTCTTCGGTGCGTGATCGTCACCGCTCGCCTTGTCGTCCTGGGACTGAAGGCCGTGACCATCCGGTGCAGCGTGGGCGGTGTTGCTCGTGCGCGTGCGCACGGGCCGCCTCTTCCGCTGCTGGTGGTGGCGTCGGTGTCTTCGACGCTACGGGGCTCGATGGGGGGTCTCAGTGAAATTGCGGATGATTGCGCGGATTCAGTGTCAACCGCGGACCGGATCAGGACGCGGGCGGCAGCGCCGTGCACGGCCAGCTTCGCCAGGCTGGTGAACGCCCGTGCGCGGTCGGAGATCTCGCGGGGCCGGCGGGCGTTGATGACGGCGGTGAGGGTTTCAACCACGGTGTGCTGGTCGTCGTAGAGGTAGAAGACCTCCACACCAATGAACCGATGACCGCCCTACTCCGCAGCGAACTCCACACGGCCCGGGGGCGGACCCCCATGCACCCCGGGCCGTCCGCGGCCCCCTTAGAACGAGCGGCTCAGACGGAGTGACAGGTAGCAGCCGCCGGCGCGGCCGTCCGTGTCGTCGCCCACCGTCACAGACTTGGTCTCATCGACCGTGTCCCAGCCGCCCTGCGGAATGTACCCCCTGCACTGCCCCGAGGCATCGCGTCCGCCATCGCCGTACCACTGCACGTCGAGCCGAATGTCCGAGCGACCGGACAGGGCGAAGGTGAGGTTGCACCAGCCCGCGCGGTTGTCGGTGTCCACCCGGATGCTGTCGCCGAATGTCTTGAACGTCTTGATCGGGATCGTGTGCGGTCCCTCGTTCTCGCACTGGGTCTCGTCGCTGCCAGGCTCCACCATCCAGGTGTAGGTGACGTTCAGGCCCGCGAGAGTGTTCGACGGGTCGTAGATGCCGAAGGCCAGCTGGCAGCCGCCCGCGCGGTTGTCGGTGTCCAGGCGGATGGTGGAGGTCCAGTCGGGCGCGGTGACCCACCGCTCCGGCGGATTCGTCGGCCCGTCGCACTGGCCGTCTCCGTCGGGGTAGAACCGGACGCCCAGTTCGGGCGCGGCGTTGGCCGAGGACGGCGCCGCGTCGGCCGATGTGGCCGACAGGCCGCTCACCATCAGTAAGCCGACCGCCAGCACGGCCGCCCGTCGGGCCGATCTGCTGCCCAGCTTGAGCTTTCTCACGTGTGTCTCCCACGATGTCTTCGGTTGATCCGGAAAAGGTGCCGAACCGTGCCACGAGCGTGAATGACCATCACTGAATTCCCATTGGTGCGATGGAGCGAAGAGGTACAGAGAGGTACGGAGAGAAACCGAGGTGGATCAGACGGGGGAGGGCGGATCGGGCCCCTCCAAACCGAGGCGCCGCACCGAGGGCGCGGCGACGACGCCACATTATCCAGGGCACATCAGGACAAGCAGTAAGGCCGATACCGGCCAGGTACGGTCAATATCGGGCAATGTCCGGCCGAAATCAGCGCCACCGGGCCGTACCGGACGACCGTGATCGCCGTGCCAGTTGCCAGCTGCTGGAGCAGAAGTCGGTTGATGACCCGGCCCTTGAGAGGCGTGGAAGAGGGGGTCGGCCAGGACGGGGAACCTGGCCGATGCCGGACTGTGGGGTGCGGGCTGCCGGCGGTGGCGGTCGCCTTCGCGGCGAAAGGCACCGTGGGGCTTCAGCCGAACGATCTTCCCCACGGGCAATAGGTGAGGCCCGGGGACACTGTCCACCGGCCGGCACCCGCGAATACTCCAACCAGAACCGATCCCCGGACATTCCCGCACCGGAACCGCTCAGCCCGAGGAGAAGGTGCCTGGCTGTCGGGCTCGGCGAGACGGAGCGGGCACCAGTCGTCGTGATCTTTGTGCCGCTGGAGGGCAGGTACGTCACCGCGCCGTTGCCGGAATTCTCCCAGGAGCCGTCGCCGGGCACGCCGGCGGTGCTCTGCGCGAAGTACTGTGCGCCGCACCTGGTGTCCAGGCCGC
Organism: Streptomyces sp. NPDC059679; assembly: GCF_042734105.1. NCBI lineage: Bacteria > Bacillati > Actinomycetota > Actinomycetes > Kitasatosporales > Streptomycetaceae > Streptomyces > Streptomyces sp. NPDC059679. The sequence continues at coordinate 111,165 of NZ_JBHWES010000028.1, forward strand.
TCTCGGAGCCGTACCGGACGGTGACCGCGCCGGTGTCGGCGACGCCGTTCAGGTCCTCGCCGGCGGCGCTGATGACGATGTCCTGGTAGTGATCGCCGTTGATTGCGCCAAGCGCGCCAGAGCGCTCCGGCCTGGGCGTGTACCGCTGGGTCGTGGAAGGAGCGATCGCGCTGCTGCACTGGTCTGCCGTCTGCGCATCCGCTGGGAGATTCGCGACGACATCCACCACGCGTTCGTCGCCCTCGGCTGCGCCGTCATCTGCTGGTGACTACTGCGCACCGTACTTTGTCGGGAGTAAGGACTCTGTTGCTCAATTCGTCTGGGCCCGGGGACCGTTGATACACAAGGGTGACTTGCCCGATTTTCGACGTTCTGGTGGTGAGGCTGCGGGCACGGGACTGACGAACCAGATGCTCAGGAATCAGGAGTTGCGGGCGGCGGATGCGGCGTGGGCGGCGGTCTGGCTGACTGGGAACCCGTTGCCGCGTTGGGAGCCGTTAGCCTGTCGGTATGTCAGAGCGTGTCATGCCCGGTCGCACGGACGGCCTGATCACCCTGGGTGCCGCGGACGCTCTGTGGGTCGATTTGACGGCCGACAGTGCTGTGCCGACGGCTTTTGGGGCGTTCACCTGCTCTCCTGCCCATGCCCGGGTGGGGTACGTCCTGCTCGGCGGCCATGTGGTGGCGACGGTGAGGGCGAGCGGCGGTCAGTGGAGTGTTCCGGAGGCTGAGGTGCGCCGGGCGGCCGCGGAACTGAACGCGGTGGAAATGGATCGGCAGGACTTGGTCCGCATCGGTCCGTTTCGTGGGGCGCCGAGGCAGGAGTCCGACGAGGAAACGCCGCTGCGTTGGCGCGGGCGCATCATGAGGGGACTGCAGGAGCTGGGCGGCCCCGGGCGGGCAGCACGACGTGAAGTCGGCCGGCCTTACCATCTGGCGGGGATCGACTGGCGACAGATACTCGTGGAGCAGACCCGCGACGGGACGCAGCGGACGTGGTGGCTGCCGCGTGCCGTGGTCAGGCTGCTCGACGCGGCCGAGCACACCGAAACGCAGTGGGTGCAAGCCGCGCGGACCCTTCAGACAAGCGCATCCGCCACCGAACCGCGCTTCCGCCCCCGGCAGGCCCGAGATGCCGACGGTCGGCAGACGACGAGGCCCGAGGGCCCCACCGCCTCACCGCGCCCGTACAACGCAGAGCTGGAAGGCCAGCTGTACTCGGTGCTCAGCAGGAAGCCCGGTACCTCCCGCAGGGTGGCCGGGTGGGTGTGCGCCGTCTGCCGCACCGCGCCCGCCGCCGTCCTCGACCACTGCCACGAACACGGCTATGTCCGTGCCCCTGTCTGCCAGTCCTGCAACACACAGGAACGCCCCGACCACCTGTACAGCAACGACATCCGCGTGGCGAGCCGCTACACACGCCTCTTCCACACCGACGCCGACGACTGGCTCCGCCACTGGCACCGCTGCCCCGGCTGCCGCGCACGCACCACCCTGCCCCTGCCGCACCTGGCCGCATGGACCGCCCACATAGGCTGCCGATCGCTGCGCCCGACCCACCGCGCCTCCGGCGGGCGCAAGCCCTGCGGTGTCCTGCGTGTGTCCTGGACGGGCAGTCAGAACGCGCCCCGTTCGTGCCTGCTCACTGTCGCCGTCGATTTCTGTCCCTCCGGCGAGCACCGTGTCCTGGCGCGAGTCCCCTACCGCGAAGCCGCCGAGCGGTTTCGTGTCTGGTTGGCCGAGACGGCTCCTGCTGTGGCCGCCGCGGCCGGTCCTGACCGTTTGGACGGACTCCCTGCCCAGTTCCGGCCAGTCATCGCGGACACCAGCGGCGAGGGCCTGGCACTGTTCTGAGCGGGGACCGGGAGACCTGACACCCCAACGTCACCTCGCAGCTGCCGGCTCCCGACACGGTCACCCCGCACGCCCAGTGAAATGCCCGGAGAGTGAGTAAGGGCAGGCGATGCGCCGCAAGGAGCCGGCCTGTTCGATGTGTCAGAACGCACTCGTAGCAGTCGGGCCCGCGCAGCCTCACAGCCGGGATCTCAACACGTCGACCACAGCCCGGCGGGTACGGGTACGAGCGTCAAGTATCTGAGTCCGTCCGTCTTCTCTGGCATCGGTACCAGCAGCACGGCCCCGGCCTGGGACACCACCCCACAGCCCCCACCCTCGACTCACCCCTACTGGTCAGAGGCGCTTCTCGCTTACCTGGCCACCTGTCGGAGAGCCCGCTTCATGAAAGCTGTGGAGTCACCGTTGAGAATGTCACCCCGGTGAGTTCCTCGGAGACGGTCCACAGGCGCTGCTGGGTGGCCTGGTCGTGGGAGTCGGGGCTGGAGGTGACCAGCTTCGGGTAGCCGCGGATCTCGCCGCGGTTGCCGGGGCCGTAGTACTGGCCGCCGGTGACGGCCGGATCGGTGGCGGCGCGCAGGGTGGGCAGGGCGCCCATCTCGGCCTTCTGGGTGAGCAACGGCGCGAGCCAGGTGATGAGCACGCGAACCGCGGCGGGTGTGTTGCGGGCGAGCTCGGTGTTGGACATGCCGGGATGGGCGGCCACCGCGACCGTGGTGCCGTGCGGTGCGAGCCGGCGCTGTAGTTCGTACGTGAACATAAGGTTGGCGAGTTTGGCCTGGCCGTAGGCGGCGGCACGGCTGTATGAGCGCTCCCACTGCAGGTCGTCGAAGTGGATGGCGGCCCGGATGCGGTGACCGGTGCTGCTGACCGTCACGACGCGGGAGCCGGGGACGGGCAGGAGCCGGTCCAGCAGCAGGCCGGTCAGGGCGAAGTGGCCGAGGTGGTTGGTGCCGAACTGCAGCTCGAAGCCGTCGGCGGTGGTCTGCCGCGGGGTGTACATCACGCCCGCGTTGTTGATCAGAAGGTCGATGCGCGGGTGGGCGGCGCGCAGGTCGGCCGCCGCGGACCGGATCGAGTCCAGGGAGGCCAGGTCGAGGGCCTGGACGGTGACGTCGCCGGTGATGCGGGCGGCTGCCTGCTTGCCCTTCTCCACGTCGCGGACCGCCAGGACCACCGCCGCCCCGCGCGCCGCGAGCATCCGGGCGGTCTCGAAGCCCAGCCCGGTGTTGGCGCCGGTCACGATCGCCACCCGGCCGTGCTGATCAGGGATGTGCTGCTCTGTCCAGTTGCCGCTCATGAGGTACCCCTAAAGAACCATCGGTCTGTTATGGGAGGCAAACGTAAAAGACCGCCGGTCTTTTGTCAAGGGACCGATGGTCTTTAAGCTAGGCTGAGGGCGTGACATTTCAGCGGGCGCGAAGCGAGGAGCAGCGGGAGATCCGCCGCCGGGCGATCCTGGACACGGCGGCGGCGATGCTCGGCGAGATGCCCGTGGCCGAGGTGAGCCTCAACGAGCTCAGCCGACGGGTGGGCCTGGCCAAGTCGAACGTCCTGCGGTATTTCGAGTCGCGCGAGGCGGTGCTGCTCGAACTGCTGGACGTTTTTCTGGAGAGCTGGCTCGCCGAGCTGGCGGACGAGCTGGCCGCGGGCATCGAGGCGCATGCGGCGCCGGAAGTGCGGGCGGGCCAGCTAGCCGAGATCCTCAGCCGGTCGCTGGCGGGCCGGGTGGTGCTGTGCGACCTCTTCGGCGCGCAGGGCGGCGTCCTTGAACGCAACGTCTCGGTCGAGGTGGTCAAGCGGCACAAGCGTTCCTCCCTCACGAGGCTCGCGGCCATGACCGAGCTCGTGTGCCGCCACGTACCCGAGCTCGGCGACGGCGCGCAGCTGTTCTGCCTGATGAGCCTGGTCTCGGCGGGTGCCCTGTCGGCGTACGTCCCGCCACCGCCCAGCCTCCTCGCCGCCTACGCGGACGAGCCTGCCCTCGGCGTGCTCCACCTGGAGCTACGTGACGCTCTGCGGGACTCCTTCACCTCGGCGCTCCTGGGCGTACTGCCGCGCGCCTGAACATTTCCGCAACCGGCGCTTCTATGCCTATCCGGCCGGAACGGACATCACCACGACTTTGCCGGGCCCTGGGGTGTGAGGGTTTCCGGCAAGGCTTCCAGGTCGGCCTGTTCCGTCGAGGAGTCGGCCACGAGATCGGGTGCCGCCTGCCGCTCCGTGCTCCGGGCGACGACGTCCTTGATGGCGTGCGAGGCACCTTGCTCGTCGGTGGTGACCATGGCGTTCCAAGCGCGGCTCTTGTGTCGGTACTGGAGCATGGACATCGCGGCCTCGGGTCGGATGAAGTCGGCGTCGCGCAGCAGTCGGCTCTGCCAGGTGCGGCCGAGCGGGCGCGCCAGCGAAGTCGCCGAGGCGAGGCCGCTGTTGAGGCCGCGACCGGGCCAGAAGTGGACGGCGTTGGCCGCGTCGTCCAGCAGGAAGCCGTAGGTTTCCGGGCTGCTCGACGTGGGATGTCTTTCGCGCGCACGTGGGAGCCGTCCGCGCACACGCGGGTCGTTGGCGGTGCGCGCCCCGAAGGCGCGATGTCCTTCGGGGCGCGCGGCAGGGGTTCCGGTTCAGGCGTTGTAGCCACCGTGGGCGTCCAGCACCGCGCCTGTGACGTACGACGCGGCGGGGCTCGCCAGAAAGGCGATCGCCGCGGCGATTTCTTCGGGGTGACCCATGCGTTGCAGAGACAGCGAGCTGACCAGGGCTTTGAGGGTCTCGGGGTCCGGCCCTTCCATACCGCCCTCCATCAGTCCGGCCTCTACGACGTTGGCCGTGATGTTCCGGGGCCCGAGGTCCCGTGCGACCCCCATGGTGTACCTCTCGATCCCTGACTTGGTCGCCGAGTAGTCGGCAAGGCCCGGGGCGCCGACCCGGGAGCCCAGTCCGGAACTCACCGTGATGATGCGGCCTCCCGCGCGCAGCACCCGGGAGGCGGCCCGGATGACGGCGATCACGCCGAGGTAGTTGGTGGCGTGCATCCGGTCCAGTGCGGCGGTGTCGGCGTCCGGGTCGTCCACCGTGCGGCCCTGCTCCACCGAGATCGCCGCGTTGTTGACGAGGATGTCCAGGCCGCCGAAGTGCGCGACCACGTCGTCGATCAGCGTCGGCGCCCGGCTGATGTCCGCCTGGTCGGACTTGAAGGCGACGGCCTTGGCTCCCTTGCCGTGCACCTCGTCGACGACAGCCTGCGCCTGCTTCTCGGAGCTGACATAGGTGAAGGCGACGTCGGCGCCCTGCTCGGCCAGCAGTCGTACGGTCGCGGCTCCCAGTCCGCGCGACCCCCCGGTGACCAGGGCGACCTTGCCTGTGAGTGGCTTGCTCATTCTTCTCACCTCGTTGATTGACCCTTCCCGATAGTCGCAACATTAATTGTTACGACAGATTGTTGCAACCTTCGCTGTTACGACTGTGGTGTCGTAACATAAAGCGTTGCGGCCGAGAGGAGGGGTTCATGAGTGCCAACAGCAGGTTGACCATTGCCGCCCACGCGCTGGCCTGGATCGGTCTCTACCAGCGCCAGGGCCATGAGGTCGCCACCTCCGAGCAGATCGCGACCAGCGCGAACACCAACCCCGTGGTGATCAGGCGGCTGCTCGGCGAGCTGCGCAGGGCCGGGCTCGTGGAGTCCCGGCGGGGCGTGGGCGCGGGCTGGTCGCTGGCGCGCGAGCTGGGGTCGATGACCCTGCTCGACGTGTACGAGGCGGTGGAACCCGGCCCGCTGTTCGCGATGCACCGCACCACCCCGGACCAGGGATGCGTGGTGGGTTACGGCATCCAGCCGGCGATGCAGGGCATCTACGAGGGCATCGAGGAGACCCTGAGGCACGAGCTGGCCCGCGTCACGCTCGAGAACGTACTCCGGGACGTACTCGCGGCACCTCGCTAGCCTCCCCGTTACGCCCTGACATCACCAAGATCCCCATCCATGCCCAGGCCAGGGAATAGCCTGGCAACTCCCGCCGCTGGAGCTTGGGTTCGGCTCCGGACGGCCCTGCTGGCGGCGCCTGGAGCGTTGGCAGCAGGCTGGGGTCTTCGACCAACTGCACCGCGTCCTGCTCGCCGAGCTGAACGCGGCCGGCGAACTCGACTGGTCCCGCGCGTGCGTGGACGGCTCCCACGTCCGCGCGAAAAAGGGGGCGCCGGCACTGGTCCGTCGCCGGTCGACCGGCGGAAGATGGGCAGCAAACACCACCTGATCTGCGACGGAGCGGCACCCCGGCCAAGGTCATCACCACCGCGGCCAACGTCAACGACGTCACCCAGACCCTCGCCCTGGTCGATGGCATCCCCCCCCGTGGCCGGACGGCCCGGCCGCCCGCGCCGCCACCTCGACTCACTCCTCGGTGACAAGGGCTACGACTCCAATCCCAACCGGCGGGAACTGCGCAAGCGGCGGATCCTGCCGGTCATCTCCCGCAAGGGCGTCCCGAATATCAAGGGCCTGGGCAGACTCCTTCCCCAAGCTCTCGGCTTCGCTCGAGCAGGGGAGACCCCATCCGTCGTCGAGCAGACCTTCGCCCTGCTCCACCAGTTCAAGCGCCTCGCCGTCCGTTGGGAACGCCGAACCGAACTCCACGACGCGTTCGTCTCGTTGGCCTGCGGCCTCATCTGCTGGAGACGCCTCCAGAAGACCTGCCCATGATCGTGTTACGAGCTCTTAGGGCTCATGCCCGAGGATGCGATGTCCTCGCGCCGAGCCGGGACTTCCCGCCCCTGATCCTCGGGAACGGGCGGATCCGCCCGGACGTCTCCCGCCTGATCGGATGTCATTGCTCCGCCACCCCTGTTCTCCCCTCTCACGTCAGCAGTTCCCTTGCCAAGGCACCGCATAGGAGCTGCCGATTTCATACAGCCCTGGTGTGGAAACTTTAAAACGGATCCAGTCACCATCACGCTCGATACAACCAGCGCTGGTGCGTAGCCAGGGGGAATAGGGGATACGGAACCTAACCATGCCGGGCTTGGGAACTTGTACTGCAATTTTTGCATTGTCGCTGCTGACGACTGACGCATCCGCACCTGAGATGATTGGCCTGGCACCCTTCACCCGAAAAATCTGCCACTGGGAGTCGTGCCATACCGGCTCCAGCCAGCTTGGTCTGCTGCGGACGAGTTTGGCTTCGTCTTTTGCCGCCCAGTCAGGCTCACCCCCCGGCAAGACGACATAACCTACCGCCCACTTGTCGAGCCATGCGCGATATTTCCCAATCGTGAACTGGTTTTCATAGAACAGGCCCCCACGTTCTACATCGAGCTGACGATTCCACCCCCGTGCCAGATTCACGTGAGGACCGAGTACGGTGGTTTCACGATGATTGACAGCAGGCACTACCTCCACACGCGTGCGGTCCGCGTGCAAACGGTCGAGTGCTTTCAGTACACCTTGCGTGTGGGACGCCCATGACGGCACAGGTGTCGACATATTGAGCACATGGATAGTGTGTGCCGTCACCCACTGCACAGAAAGAGCGAGGGAAAGCCCGATAGCTACCCTTGACGCTATTCGAACGCCGCGCTCGAGCAGCACGCAGAGAAGCACCGGAGGCCCGAATAGTTCAGCGAGACGGATTACGTTGGAACCGACAGGCGAAGAAATCAGTCCGGTCAAAACCACACCTGACGCATAAACCGCGGAGCTGAAACGTAGAGTCCTCCACTCTCGCGGTGCCAGTAGCGCCAGAACGATTCCGAAGAGAGCTGGCTTCCAAATGTTGCCCATTGCCATGGGCATTACGCCGCTAAAAGGAAAGAGCAAGATCGTCAAAGCGACCACTGCGACAGGCGGTGCACAAACAGCGATAGCCCTTCCAATATCCCGGTTCAAGAGCCACCCTGCCCCAAGGACCAGGAGAAACAGCCCTGCGACGGGACTAGCCATAGTTGCCAGGGCGCTGAACGCCGATGCCAGGACCAAGCGCCGGCTGGAACCTGCGAGGCTAAGACAGGACACTAGTGCCAGAGTCACGCCCAGTGCGAAAGTCGAGCGCCCCGATGCGACATTCGCCCAGAGAGACAGGGCCGCCAGGAGTGAAGGCCACAGCGGACGACTTACTCCGCTACGTACGAACACACGCCCCGTGAGCCACGTGGCAATGATTCCCGCCCCCGCAGTGACGGTCCGCACACCAAGAACGGCCATCAACTGCGGCGCAATTACACTGTAGTTGCCGACATGGATGCCCCCGTACCAGCCCAGGTTGTAGGGGGATCCGGGGTTTCGGGAGACGAAATCCGCCCATGAAAATTGCGCGGCAAGATCACCGCCACCTGTTGCCAGATATGCGGCCCATACTGCATACAGCGGCAGGGCCAGGGCGGTAGCCGAAATCGGGACGTAGTGTTGGCGCCAGCGTGTACGCGCCCATGCGAATCTGCCGGCATGAACACTATCTACAGGCGGCTGGACCGCCGATACGGAGAGAGGCAATGGTCGTCCGTTCAGTGTTTCCCGCGGAACTTTTGTGGAGCTGACGAACGTCCCGCTGGGCAATTTGATTGAATTCTGGCTCGATGATCGGCCAGAATTGCTCGAACATTTTGCTGGCGACGGGTGTTCGCCGTCTCGATCTCGTCGAATTAGTCCATCCGTCCTCAGTTGGCCACGGTGCTGGACAGTCGAATCCCGCCGAGTTCATGTACTCGCTCCAGCGGGCTACAGAATCTTCCGTGGCCGAGGTGCTCTTCGCATCATCGGACGCGTGCCACTTCAGTTCATTGAACTTAGCGAGGGAGACTTTCGGGCCGCGGCTCGAGATCCTCTCCGCTTCAGGCGGGTTTCGGATCAATAGAGCGCTGGTCAGCGACAAGGGCGCGATGACGACAACGGCTTTGGCCGGGCTCGGTGATTTTCGGCGGGCGGGTACGGGAGGGGAAACCGTCCTGACCACGGCGGGGCCACGTTCATCACAGGACATCGGCGACAGGGCCTTTCAGCAGTGGCGAAGACACTCCGCCAGCGTGCCCGGACCTCATTGACCGGATGCTGACCCAACCTGACCGGCCGATCAGGAAGACGGGCCGACGCTGTGCATGGCCGCACCACATGCGCATCCTGGTGGTCGAAGACGAGGTGGACCTTGCCCACACCCTGCACACCGGCCTGACCGCCGAGGGCTACAGCGTCGACCTCGCCCATGACGGCCGACAGGCACTGTGGATGGCCCGGACCGGCGAATACGTGCTTATCGTACTGGACTTGATGCTGCCCGGACTCAACGGCTACAAGGTCTGCGCCCAGCTGCGCCGGGAGGGCAACGCGACCCCCATCCTGGTCCTCACCGCCAAGGACGGGGAGTGGGACCAGGCAGAGGCCCTGGACACGGGGGCTGATGACTACCTGGCCAAACCCTTCTCCTGCATGGTGCTCGTCGCACGGCTGCGGGCACTGGTCAGACGAGCCGCCGCGCGCCCCGCCCGTCCTTGCCGTGGGCGACCTCTCGTCGGATGTCGCCGGCCGGGTCTGCCGCCGGGCCGGGGCCCGGGTGGAACTCACACCCCGGGAGTTCGCCGTGCTGGAGCTGCTGGCCCGCCGGGCGGGCCAGGCGGTCTCCAAAACGGATCTGCTCTATCACGCGTGGCCCGGCGAAGCCCGGGATCCCAACCTGGTGGAGGCGCGCGTCAGCGCCCTCCGCAGCCCTGGCCGTCGCCTCGACCGCCGCCGTCATCCTGGCCGGCATCGGCTGGTGGGTACACCGCGAGGTCTACCGCGAGGGCACGCGGATCGCCGAAGAACAAGCCCAGGAACAGCTCTGGGCTCTCGTCGATCAGCTGAACGAGGGTGTGGTTCCCGTTCGCAGAAGCGCCGTGCCGTACGAGGTCGTCGCGACCGGCCGACGCACCGCTGTCGCCTACGGCGAAGGCATGGACGACTTCGATCCCGGCACCCGCCATGTGTGCTGCCCGCCCCATCGGAGGCCAGGGATCCCAGGCTCTTGACGATCCGTCCCATCCGCATACCGGTGCGCCGCGACGACAACCCCAGGGACAGATTCGATATGGCCGGCGGGACCTACATGGTCATGTCCGCCGATATCAGCGCCGATGAACTCAGCAGCGACAAAGTCGCCGCTCTGGGCGTCGCCGCCGACGCCAAGCTGCGGGTCTATGTGGTGGTGCTCCCGAACACAGCCGAGGCAATCACCAAGACCACCGACCGCCTGCTGCTGGCCGGGCTCGTCAGCCTCGTACTGATCGCCCGCCTCGACACCCACACCCCCACAGCCGGCCCCGAAACCGTCGACCTGACAGCCCTCGCCTCCCGGCTGACCGAGTTGGTCGGCCGACTCCGCGCGGCCGGCCTCTGCCCTTGCCGGAAACCTCATCGGTGCAGGTCACGCGGTGACAGGTCGGTATCCAGAGCTCCATGATCGAGTTCATTCGTGGCACCTGGATGCCGCTGAGGACGACTTCGATCCCCGCGTCCCTGAGGACGGCATCGAAAAGGTCGGGGAGCTTCCCGTCCCGGTCCCGGATCATGAACCGTGCGCGGCAGCCGAGGTCGCCCGCGGTGCTGGAGCTCCGGTCGGGAGAGTCCGGATGGAGCGCACGGCGCGAGGCCGACCGGGTTGCTCGGGCTGAACCGGGCCTTTCCCTTGCCGAGTTGGCGTTCCAGGACCGTGATCTGATGACGGAGAGCCAGGATCTCCGCATCCTTGTCCCGGTCGCTCGCCACCGGCTACGCGAGAGCGTCTGCACGAGCGACCGTGGCCGACGACCGTGGAACTCGGTGTACCCGCTCTGACCAAGGCGGATGAAATTCTCGGCAAGCGCACGGTGGGGCTCTCGCCGGTTCGGGACAGGGCGGCCGCGGAGCGAACGACGACACCGCGCTGTGCTGCACGCCTTTCAATTCTTGGCTACCAGCATCCGGGCGCTCGCCCCACGGGCTGTACTGGTAGGACGTTGTCCCCTCAGCGGCGGGCGGGGCGGGCGCAACGCACGTGCCCGGATGTGATCGCGTCCCGGGGCAGGGACAGGTTGAAGGCGCGTTCCAGTCCGGCGAAGAACAGCGGAATGCTGTCCGCCCAGTCTGTTTCCTTTTCCGCGCGGCGGATGTGCGGGTTGAGGAAGCCCAGAGGCGCGTTCGGGGCGAATGGTGTCTCACCCGGGGTGTACCAGATGAGCTCGTACATGTCTCGCCGTGCGTCAGCGCGGTCCTCGATCGGGAAGGGGTTCTGGTACACCCCGTCCTTGCTGTAGCTGAAGTCGTAGATGGCCTTGGCCATGGTCGCGGTCAGGGTGATCTGCTGCGGGGGAGGCGGGTTGAGGAGGGGAGAGAAGGCGTTGTCAAAGTTGTGGTAGCCCAGCCACGTCCACCCGGCTGCTTCCCCGAAAACGAGCACGCGAAGGAGGTCGTCAGTACCGTCGCGTGCATCCCACTCTCGCACCTGGTGCAGCAACAGCCCGTCGGTGATGTCCTGAGCGTCGGCTCCGTAGGCGAGTGCGACCTCTTCGGCGGCCGGGCCCTTGATGAATTCGAGCACCGTGAAGGGCTCCTGGGCTCTCCAGTCGTCGGCGATCCACGCTATGCCATCGCCGACCGGAGGTTGGCGAGTGAGGAACTCCTCGAACGCGGCCGCCTGCTTCGGGTCCATGTAGCCCTGGCGGCCGGTGCGCGCGTTGCCCTCCAGCCAGTCAAGCTCGTCCAGGGACCGAAGCTCGGCCACGACCACGCGGTCCCGTGTGAACGTCATCCGCACCCCGTCGGTATGCATATACCGAATATAAGAGCCCTGCTGCTCCGGGCCGACCGGACGCTCCTGCACCGTTTTCGGCCGGGGTCTCGGGCCGCCGTGTACTCGTTGCGCAAAGTGCTCCAGATCGGCCAGCTCGGCCGCTGGGAGGAGCACGCCCATCGGCTCGCCGCCGTCGGTGATACACACCCGCTCGCCAGTCTCCTCGACACGGCCGAGCAGGCGCCCGAAGTCTGCTATTACCTCGCACAGTTCAATGCTGTTCATATCCCGGACAATACCGGCAGCCCCGCCCGCGTCAGGGCGATCGCAGACTTTAACCCTGACGAGCCGAAGTCGGTAGAGCAGGCTCATGATAGGGCTCCGCGATGATCCACGCGCGAGACGCGGGGATCAGGAGACCATACGGCGGGCGTGCCGGAGGCACCTTGATCCGCTTGGATATCACCGCCGACTTCGCGACGCGAAGCCATCATGCAAAGGGGCGCAACCACAGTGGACTTGCTGAAAAACGTGCTGGCCGATAACGACTACCCTGGCCGCGGCGTGCTGTGGTGCACCACCGGCGACGGCACCACGCTCGGCGCCTACTTCCTCACCGGGCGGAGTCCCGCCTCCCAGGCCCGCACTCTTCACCGCACCTCCGCAGGCGAGCTGATCGTCGCGCCCTCCGACGCACGCGAACACGACCACCTGCGGCATTACGTCGCCGCCCGTCAGAGTCCAAACTGGCTGGTCTTCGGCAACGGAGAGCAGGTCTCCACCGTCGCCGACCGACTCGCCTGCGGACAGGCTCCGCTCCTGGCCCTGGACGGACTGGACTACGAACCCGACCCCCCGATCTTCACCCCCGCCTGACCGTGATCGCGGACAACCATGAAGGCGGCCAAGCCTGGTTCGGGGCCGCCCGACACAGCGCCGGAAACCGTACCGCCACCAACCGGCTCACCCTGCACATCAGCGACCTGCCTCCCAGCGAGGGAGTGCTCATGACGACCTACCACCCGAACGGACAGGAGATCGCCACCGGCGCCCCATTCACGGAGATCCGCACCACTGCCGAGACCAGCGGCGACCTCCTCGACGAGCTGTGGTCGGCGCTGCCACCTCATCTCCGCATTGCCGCGGCTGTCTTCACACCAAGGGACCTGGCGGGTTCCAGCATCCGACAAACCTCACGCACACGCGACCACAGCCCCTGGGGAATCACGTGATCGTCCACATCGTCTTCACGCGTTGAAACGACACGCCCTCCTCGCGGAGCAGGGCGCGAGGGCCCTCGTGGCTGATGTCGTCGACCACCCCCTTGGGCCGACCGCCCCTGCACTTCGGGTAAAGCGAATCGAAGCCGTCGGCGTTGAAGTCGTGGATCACATCCCGAACCCGGTCAGCGCTGGTGAACGTCACCTCGACGATCTTCGCCACGCTCATACCCCGCGCGGACAACAGCACCATCTGCGCGCGCCGCCAGGTCACCACCGACCCCGTGCCTCGACGGACGATCCGCAGCAGCCGCTGCCCCTCGTCACTGTTGATCTCCCGCACCCGCACCCGTTCTGCCGTTCAGTTGCCTTCGATCTCCGTCAGTGGTGACCGGTGTCGATGACGCAGAAGCGGTTCCCCTCGGGATCGGCGAGCACGACGAAGTCGGCGTCGTCCGGATAAAGATCCCAGTCGACGCGCTGGGCTCCCAGGGACACCAGCCGCTCGACCTCGGCGGCCTGGTCGGCCGCGTCCCCGGCATACAGGTCCAGGTGGATGCGCGGATGCTCCTGGACTGGTGTCTTGCTGAGACCGAGCGCCAGCTGCACCCCGGTCCCTTCCGCAGGCACCAGCACCACCCAGTCGTCTTCCATCTCCTCGCGCGGGACGTATCCCAGCGCCTCCATCCAGAACGCGGCCGCACGCGGCACATCCGAGACACCCAGCACAACGGAACCAACTCTCAGCATGCGCCGATTCTGACGGACACCAGCGAGCCGACGACACTGACTACGCCCCCAACGACATGGCGAGCGTTGCCTGATGCGGCACTGGTCACACGATAGGCGGAAGAAAACCAAGGCCCGTGCAGGTCCTTCCCTGCAATGCTTATCGCCGGGGCCGGGGCCGGGGCCGGGTTCGGGCGCCGAATGGTGTTCGCGAAGACATCGGGGGCGTCGCTGTTGTCCCCCAGACGTGTATGCGTACTCAACAAGAGGGAGGACGGTATGGAGCCACTGGAACTCCGCCGTGCAGTTGAGGCAGGACGGGCGACTGCTTCGGAGCTGGGCCTTCAGGTCGACGATGTGGTCGTCATCCACAACTCGGATCGCGTCGCGCTGCGCCTGGTCCCTTGCGATGTTTTGGCTCGGGTCGCACCTCCGGGGCATCTGGTTGATTCCGAGTTCGAAGTAGAGGTTGCCCGCCGTCTCGCCGACGTCGACGCTCCGGTGGCTGAGCTCGAGCCTCGGGTCGGCCCCCGAGTCCATGTGCGTGATGCCTTCGCCATCTCGCTCTGGACCTACTACGAGCCTGTGGAATCAGAGATCGCGCCGGCTGACTACGCAGACGTGCTCCTGCGGCAGCATGCAGCCCTGCGCCAGATCGATCTGAATGCACCGCATTTCACCGATCGAGTCGCCGCGGCACTCAGAGCGGTGAACGACCGGGATCAGTCCCCCGAGCTGGCCGATTCTGACCGGGAACTCCTCAGCGACACGCTCAGTGGACTGAGCGCCACGATCAGCACCGAGAAGGCCGGCGACCAGCTGTTGCACGGCGAGCCGCATCCGGGCAACCTCCTCAACACGAGGAGGGGGCCACTTTTCGTAGACCTCGCCACGTGCTGCCGTGGGCCGATCGAGTTCGACCTCGCCCATGCGCCCGAAGAAGTGGGTAAGCACTATCCGGGGGCTGACCACACCCTGATTCACTGGTGCCGCGCACTGAACTGGGCCATGTTCTCGGCCTGGCGCTGGCGCCGAGACGACCAAATGCCTGACCGGGACCACTGGAGAGTGGAGGGGCTCAACAAGGTCCGTGCTGCACTAGAACGCCGCGGACTGGGCTGAACTCGAGACAGAGGGGTTGCTGGGTCCCAACCCGTTGCGCCGTGTGCTGCATCCCGGCACGGTCCAGGGGCCGAACTCGGCTGACTCGAGCAGAAACCGGATCCCCTCGCCCCATGCCACATCAACAACTCGGACGCGGACTAGTGTCGCATCAGGCAACGTTCGCCCTGCCGTGACTCGCCGTCTGGGGCAGGTCTGGGCGGCGTGTATCCGCCATGCTGTCCTGGTGGCTGAGCGGGTACGTCCGGGCTGCCGCGAACAATGTCGAGATCGCCTACACGCCGACCAACAGCTCCTGGCTCAACCGCATAGAGGCCCAGTTCACGGCCCTGTGCTACTTCGCACTGGACGGCACGGACCATGCCGACCACAAGGAGCAGGGCAGCATGATCCGCCGCTACATCATCTGGCGGAACAAGCATGCCACCGACGAGCGCCTGCGGAGAGTTAGTTGTGCGCAGGGCGAATGTCGCCTGACGTGCAAGACCATCACGTGGTTGCGACCTGTGGCTCGTCGTTGACGAAGCCGAGCCGTCGGTTCATGCCAATGGCCGCTGCGTTGTCAGGGTGGTGGAAGGTCCTCAGCCAGTGCATGCCGTGAGACCGCGCGAAGCCGATGGCCAGGAGCTTCATGGCCAGCGAGATTCCCCTTCCCCGGTGGCTGGCCAGCAGCCCGGTCATCTCGCTGAGGGCGTGCCCTTCGGGTTGGAGCGACGTGGTTGCCATGCCGACCCATGACCCGCCGTCCAGGGCGAGAACGACGCCCTGGGGGTCGTAGGTCGGAGTCTCGATGCGCTGGGCGAGGTACTCGGTGAACGTGTAGAACTCCCCCCGCTCTGGGATGTCGGCGGAGCACGTCTTGTTCAGGTCGTACAGCGCGCGCCGATGTTCAACTGTGTCGCCGACAGCTGCCATGGTCGTGAACGCGATGCCAGTCTGCTGGCAGCGTTGGACGTAAGGCTCGAATCGGGCATCGTCGAACGCATCCAGGTCGAGCTTGAGCCGAACCCACTCGACGGCCATGAGGGAACCTCCAGGGTCACCAGCCTGAACACGTCCTCGAAGCCTTATCGATCAACGGCACGCCGCATCACAGTAGGGCGAACGTTGCCTGATGCGGCACTAGTCACATGATCGGCCGGACAAGCCCAGGCGAAAGCACCGGCTTGAGTGACCGATGGGTGAGTAAAAGGCCCTTTCTGGGGCCGTGCGTTGTCCCGGGCGGTGCCATGGCGGCAGGATCAGACGGTTTCGTGCAGCGCTTCGGCGGTGGCCGTGGAGGTGATGCCGGCGACGGGTCCCTGATAGAGGATCTGCCCGCCGCGCTTCCCGGGACCGGGGCCGAGGTCGATGATCCAGTCCGCCCGTCGGATGACGTCGAGGTTGTGCTCGATCAGCACGACGGTGTGACCGTGGTCCACCAGGCCGTCGAGGTGGCTCAGTAGGGTGTCGATGTCGCGTAGGTGCAGGCCGGTAGTGGGCTCGTCGAGGATGTAGAGGGTCGGGTCGGTTGAGTCCCGGAGCTCCTTGGCGATCTTCACGCGCTGGCATTCACCTCCGGAGAGAGACGTGAGGGGCTGGCCGAGCCGGAGGTAGCCCAGGCCGACCTCGTCGAGGTGGCGCAGCGCCTTCGTGACCGTGCGATCGGAGAGCCGGTCGATGGCGTCGGTGACCGTGAGGTCGTCGATGTCGGCGATGGACAGCCCGTCGACCCGGTACTGCAGGACCTCGGGCCTGAACCGGCGCCCCTGGCAGGTCTCGCAGACCGTCTCCTGATCCTCCATGAACGCCAGGTCGGTGGAGACGATCCCGAGGCCCTTGCACTCGGGGCAGGCGCCCTCGGAGTTGGCGCTGAACAGGCCGGCTGGGACCTGGTTGTGGCGTGCGAAAACCTTACGGATGGGGGTCGCGATCCCGGCGTAGGTGATCGGGGTCGAGCGGCGGTTGGTGCTGACCGGTTTCTGGTCGATCACGACCGCGTCGTGCTGGGCGACGAGTTCGCTCGCGAGACTGGATTTCCCGGAGCCGGCCACGCCGGTGAGCACGGTTGTCACGCCCGTCGGAATGTCCACGGTCACGTTCTTGAGGTTGTTGCGCGTGGCGTCGGCCACGGTGATGTGTCCCCGCGGCGTCCGCGGATCGCCCTTGATGGGCCGGCGCTGTGACAGCGCCGCCGTCGTGGCGGTGCCGGCCGTGCGGAGGCCACGGAAGCTGCCCTGGTAGACGAGCGTTCCGCCGTGCGCGCCCGCGAGAGGCCCGACCTCGATGATCTGGTCGGCGATGGCCATGACGGCGGGGTCGTGCTCGACCACGAGGACGCTGTTGCCCTTGTCCCGGAGCTGCTTGAGCAGCTCGGTCATGGAGGAGATGTCGTGGGGGTGCAGTCCGACGGTGGGTTCGTCGAATACGTAGAGCATCTCGGTGAGGCTGCTGCCCAGGTGCTTGACGGTCTTGATCCGCTGGGACTCGCCGCCCGAGAGCGTCGTGGTGGCGCGGCCGAGGTGGAGATAGCCGAGCCCGATGGTGATCATCGCCTGGAGTCGTTCCGTCAGCGCGGCCACCACCGGTGCCACGGTTGCGTCGGTCACGCTCGTCATCAGCTCCGCGAGCTCATCGACCTCCATCCGCGCCATCTCGCCGATGGTGTGGTCGAGCACCGTGGCCGCCCGGCTCGCCTTGTTGAGACGGTCCCCGCAGCAGTCCGGGCACACCTTGGAACGGGTGAACTTGGCGAGGGTTTCCTTCTTGCGCTCGTTCATGTCGTCGGAGGTGCGCAGGTAGATGCGCTCGAATCGCTCGACGACGCCCTGGTAGCCCTTGGGCAGCCGGTTCGCCAGCGACCCGGCGGACCCGATGCCGTACAGCAGCGCGTCCCGCTCGGTCCGGCTCCAGCGGCGCAGCGGCTTGTGGACGTCGAAGACGTCGATGTCGGCGAAGTTCGTGTACCAGTAACCGTTGACGGCGAACCCGGGCAGCAGGACGGCGCCCTCGCGCAGCGACCTGTCCGGGTCGATGAAACGGTCGACGGCGCTGGCCACGACCTCGCCGATGCCCGAGCAGGTGGGGCACATGCCGACCGGGTCGTTGAAGGAGAAGTGGCTGGACTCGCCGACGTGCGGTGTGCTCACCCGGGAGAACAGCAGCCGGAGGTAGGTCCAGGTGTCCGTGATCGTGCCGACCGTGGAGCGGGCGTTCCCGCCCAGGCGCCGCTGGTCGATCACCACCACCGGGGAGAGCCCCTCGATCGCGCCGACCTCGGGGCGGGTCCACTTCGGCAGCCGGTTGCGGATGTAGGGTGGGAACGTCTCGTGCAGCTGGTAGCCCGCCTCCGCTGCGATCGTGTCGAACACCAGCGACGACTTGCCCGAGCCCGACACGCCGACGAAGACCACGACTTGTGAGCGGGGCACGTC
Source organism: Streptomyces sp. NPDC059679 (assembly GCF_042734105.1). Taxonomy (NCBI): domain Bacteria; kingdom Bacillati; phylum Actinomycetota; class Actinomycetes; order Kitasatosporales; family Streptomycetaceae; genus Streptomyces; species Streptomyces sp. NPDC059679. Next base: position 129,231 of record NZ_JBHWES010000028.1, read on the forward strand.
CACGTCGAGGTCTTGCAGGTTGTGGGTACGGGCTCGCCTGATCTGGATCCCTTGGTTGGACATATTCAGGACCGTACTGCGAGATGTGGACGGAAAGTGGCCGCGACTGTCTGCGACGATGCGGTCATGGCCGACGTCATGCAACGCATCCTCGCTCTGCTGGGCGTGCTGCAGTCGGGCAAGACGTTCACGGGTGAGGAGCTGGCGGCCCGGCTGGACGTCCCCCCGCGCACCCTGCGGCGCGACATCAACCGGCTCCGCGGCTACGGATACCCGGTCGAGACGCAGCCAGGCCCGGGCGGCTACTACCGGCTCACGGCCGGGCGGGCCATACCCCCGCTGCTCCTCGACGACGACGAGGCCATCGCGACCCTCCTGGGCCTGGCCGCCCTCGGCGCGACCGGCAACGCGCGTGAGGGCAGCGTCGACGACGCGGCGATCCGCGCCTACGGCAAGGTCGATCAGTACCTGCCCAAGCGGCTGCGCCCCCGCGTGGCTGCGCTGCGCACCAGCCTGGAGACGACGCCGACGCCGACGCCGAGCATCAGCGCGGAGACGATGAGCACGCTCGCCGAAGCGATCACGCACGAGCGCGTCGTGGAGTTCCACTACGTCGGCGCGAACGGGATGGCCACCTCGCGCAGGGTCGAGCCCTATCGCCAGATCCACCTGCTCCTGAGGTGGTACTTGCTGGGATGGGACACCGACAAGGAGGACTGGCGCGTGTTCCGCATCGACCGCGTCAGTGAACTCCAGGCGCAGAGCAGGACGTTCGCACCGCGCGCGCTGCCCGCGGGGACCGGCGTCGACTACCTCCGCCAGGGCATCAACAGAAACCGGCAGCGTGTGGTGGTGACGATCGACGCCCCGATGACGGAGGTGGCGGACGCGTTCGCGCATGAGGACATCGACATCACGGCGGCTGCCGGAGGCGGGACCCACGCCGTCCTCATGCTCGACTCCTGGCAGTGGCTCCTGCCGCGTCTCGCCTTTCTCGACGCTGACTTCCGCGTCGAGGAGCCCGCGGAGTTCCGCGAGGTGTTGCGGCGGTTCGGCGCCCGCCTCGGCCGTCAGTGACCGGCCGGCCGTCCCGGCGGCGTGCGACATCACGAGCCCGACAGCTCGAGGAGAACCCGGACGGCGGATTCCAGCGCGTAGTTCATGGACCCGCCATTGGGCTCGTAGGAGGTGTGCTCGCCGGCGAAGTGGATCCGTCCCTCCGGGCGCCGTGCGGGTTCCATCAACGCGTGGTGGCCCAGCTCCGGGAGCACGTACGCGCCCCCTGTGCTACCGGCCGATCGATCGTCGGTGATCTGCGTTGACGCCGTAAGCGACACGTGGGTACCGCGTGACGTCGGCAGCGGCGTTGCGGTGGCGGAGCGTGATGATCAAAGAATGGCAAGTTTTTAGATCCTGGTTCTGGATCAACGTGACCGGGACAGGGAGGTCGGCGGGCAGGTTTGATGCCGGCAGGGTCAGCATCTTGTTGTGGTGGCGCAGCACCGCGATGAGTTCGGCATGACTGATCGGCAGTGCCGCCTTCCATGCCTGCTGGAAGGCGGCACTGCCGAGAACGGCCGGGACAGCGTTGGCCACCCCTGCCGGATCTGCCCGGTGAGGAGGGACAAGAGCGTGCCCGCGCCCATATCGCCACCGCGTCGACCAGGACCGAACCCACCGCACCCGCGATGCAGAGCCCGGCGGCCAAGGACCGCAGCCGGCCAAGCCACGATGAAGACTTCCGCATCAAGTGCTGCGCTGGTCGGCTGCCTCGAGTTCCGGTTCGCCGGCGGTCGGCGCGTTGCCGGGTCCTTCTACGGATACGTGGGGCAGGACCCGGTCGACCGCCCGGGGAAGGTACCAGTTCCACTTCCCGAAGAGTTGCATGACCGCCGGGACGAGGATCGTACGAACCACCGCGGCGTCGAGCAGGATGGCGACGGCCACGCCGAGACCGAACTCGGCGATGATGCGCAAGCCGCCGAACACGAAGGCCATGAACACACAGATCATGATGATCGCAGCGGCCGTGATGATCCGCCCGGTCGCAGCCTGCCCGCGCCGGACCGCGAGATCGTTGTCGCCGGTGTGCAGCCATTCCTCATGGATGCGGCTGACCAGGAAGACCTCGTAGTCCATCGACAGCCCGAACAGCACCGCCAACATCATCGGTGGCAGGAACGACTCCACTGGGCCTGCGGCGCCCGCGCCCAGGGCCGAGGAGCCCCAGCCCCACTGGAAGACCGCGACCACGACTCCGAACCCGGCGCCGGCCGAGAGCAGGTTCATCGCCGCCGCGGTGAGCGGCACGACCACGCTGCGGAACGCGAGCATCAGCAGCAGGCACCCGAGTGCGACGATGATGGTGACAAACAGCGGCAGCTTCCCGCCGAGCACGGACGCAAAGTCCTTGAAGACGGCGGTTTGCCCACCGACGTAGACGCTGAGCCCGTCCTTCTGGTAGCTGGGGATCACATGGTCGCGCAGCGTGTCGATGAGATCGGACGTCTGCTTCGACTGTGGCGACGTGGTGGGCGTGACCTGCAGGGTCCGCACGGTCGCCCTGGGGACGACCGGCCCAGCCTTCACCGACGCTACTCCCGGGACATCCTTGAGCGTCTGCTCCAACTGGGTGAAGTCGCTCGCCGCCGCTGCTGACGGGACCTTTGCCACCAGTTGCAGAGGGCCGTTGTAGCCGGGGCCGAACCCGTCGGCAAGCAGGTCATAGGCCTTGCGGGCTGTGGTGTCGGCTGCGTTGTTGCCGGCGTCGGAGGACCCAAGACGCATGGAGAAGAACGGGATTGTCAGCATCACCAAGATCATCGTCGCGGCGATCGTCAGCGGCACCGGCCGCTTCTGGACGAATCCGGCCCAGCGGGCCCATGCGCCGGAGGCGCTGACATCGCTCGGTCCTTCACGCCTGAGTCGGGCGCGTTGGCGGCGGCTCAGCACCCGCATCCCGAACACCCCGAACAGAGCCGGCAGCAAAGTCACGGCGACAACAACGGCGAAAGCCACCATGATCGCCGCCGACAGCCCGATCCCCGACAGTACGCTGACCCCGAGGGTGAGCAGGCCAAGCATCGCGACCGTGACAGTGCCGCCGGCGAATACGATCGCCCGGCCAGAGGTGTTCATGGCAGCCACAGTGGCCTCCTCCGGGCTGAGCCCGGCCCGGATGCCGTTGCGATACCGGGCGACAATGAACAGCGCGTAGTCGATGCCGACACCCAACCCGATGAACGCGGCGATGATCGGGGCGTTGGTACCGATGCTCATCACATGGGTGAGCAGATCGATGCTGAAAAGCGCGCTGCCCAGCGCGAGTACGGCGGCGATGAGCGGGATGGCCGTCGCCAGCACGGACGCGAACGCGACTAGCATGACGATCGCGGCGGCAACGATGCCGATCAGTTCGGCGGTCGACGTCGAGGGTTTTTCGAGTTGGCCGATCGCCCGCCCACCGAACTCCACCTGCAGTGTGTCGCTACGCAGCGTCGAGCCCAAGTCAACGACTTTCTGGACATTCGCGGTGTCCAGGTTCTGACTCTGCTCGGTGAAGGTGACCGTCGCGTAGGCGGTCTTCTGGTCCGGACTGATCTGTGTCTCTCCCCGCGGGGTGAACGGACTGACCACCGCGCCGACCTCGGGCACCCTGGCGACTTGGGCCAGCACGCCCCCGACGCTGGTCTGGACGGCCGGGTCGGTCACACTGCCACTCCTGGTATGGAGCACGATCGTGTCCGTATCCCCCGAGCTGCGCTGAAACTGCGTTTCCAGCAGATCGGCGGCCCTGGTCGATTCGGTACCCGGCAAGGAGTACTGGTCCGAGAACCGCGAGCCGACCGAGGAGCCGGTGACCCCGAGAATCACCAGGATCAGCAGCCAGGCGCCGATGACGATGAACCGGTGCCGGAAACACCACCGCGCGAGCACGCTCATCGGGTGCCTCGCATGGGCTGGATCGGATGGTCGTTGGTATGGGACACGGTTGTTCCTTCGCGATGCGATCTTGGAGGGTTGGCGGTGATCGGAGGCGCTCGCGGTGATCGGAGGCGCCCGCGCGGCCAGCGGGTTTTCGTGTCTGGAAGCCTGCCGTCGAGTAGGCCCGAGGGCGTCAGGCTGCGGGATGGACTCGGGCGTCCGACCAGGGCGGTACCGCCCGACCGTGTACAGTCCGAGGTGTATGCGCCGATGCGACCGTGACCCGACGACCGGCTACCGCCCTCGCAGGTAACGTGAAAAAATGTCCGAGCCCCGTCTCACATCAGCGATTCACCGATTCGCCACCAGAGGACCTCGCCCCCTGGTCCTCCTCGACATCGGTGTCGCGGTACTGCTGTGCATCGGCCTGCTTTTCGCTGACTCCCGCAGCGGCGTCAAGCATCCCGCCGCCGCAGAGGTTGCGCTGCGGACCACGGGCATCGTCATCGCCGCCCTCACCGTCGCCGCCCGTCGGCTCTATCCTCGCTGGTCGTTCGCCGTGGCGACGCTCTGCGCCTTCGTGGTTGCCGCGGTCGGTGGCGCACCGCAGGTATCAGTCTGCGTCGCCGTCACCGCCTACACCGCCGCCCTGGCGGGCGAGTACGTGTTGTGGTGGTCTCGCCCCGGTATCGCCAGCCTGCTGACCGCCGCCGGGATCAGCATCGGACATGTCTCCTCAACAAGCTTGCCGGCCGTACTAGTCGCTAACGTCGCGATCGTGTGTGTCGGATGGTTCGCCGGCCTGGCCGCGCGCGAGCGCCGAAACCGGCTCCTCGCAGCCGCCGAGCAACAGGCCGAGCGCGAACGCCAGCACGCTGCCGGTGTCCGCCAGGCCGCCATCGACGAACGCCTGGTCATCGCCCGCGAACTGCACGACATCGTCGCGCACTCCATGAGCATCATCGCGGTGCGCGCCGGCGTCGCACGCATGGTGATGGACACCGACCCTGCCCAAGTCAAGGAAGCACTCGGCATCATCGAGACCACCACCCGCCAGGCCCTCCACGAGATGCGCCTGCTCGTCGAGGTACTACGCCACGAGCACGCCATCGACCCCGCACTTGCCCCTACCCCTGGCTTGGCCGATATCGCCGCACTGGCCGACCAGATCCGCCGCGCCGGCGTCGACCTGTGCCTCGACGTCCGCGGCCCGACCCGCCCACTCCCCGCTGGAGTGGACCTGTCCGCCTATCGCATCGCCCAGGAAGCCCTCACCAACATCGTCCGCCACGCCGGCCCTACCCAGGCCAGGCTTCGCATCGAATATCGGACCGAGGACCTGCTCATCGAAGTCACCGATAACGGCCCCTCCAAGCCGAACCCACGAACGCATCCCGAACCTCACACCGCCACCGGACACGGATTGATCGGCATACGCGAGCGCGCGGCCCTCTATGGCGGCTATGTGCGCGCCGGCCGCCACGGCCACGGCTTCCAAGTCCAAGCACTGCTACAGACGGACGACCAAGACCCCGTGAGCACCACCCCTGTCCCGGCGCATCCGCCCGCGCCACCGGCATCCGCACCCGGAGGCCGGCCGTGACCATCCGGGTCGTCGTCGCTGACGACCAGGTCCTCGTGCGTGCCGGCTTCAGCGTCCTCGTCAACGCCGCAACGGACATGCAAGTCGTCGCCGAAGCCGGCAACGGCCTCGATGCCGTGGCGACCGGACGACAGCATCTGCCCGACGTCCTCCTGATGGACATCCGAATGCCCAACATGGACGGCATCGAGGCGACCCGACAACTATTGGGAGACCCAGCAACACAGGCCATCCGGATCCTCATCCTTACCACTTTCGACCTCGACAGCTACGTTTTCGGGGCCCTCAAAGCCGGCGCCAGCGGGTTCCTCCTCAAAGACACCCCGCCCGAACTGCTGTTGGCCGGTATCCGCACCGTCGCTGCCGGCGACGCCCTCCTCGCCCCGAGCGTGACTCGACGTCTCATCCGGGACTTCGTCAACCGACCCGCTGCCGAACCTCGCGCCTTGCCTTCTCTCCTCGCCCCCCTCACGCCCCGCGAGAGGGAGATCCTCGTCCACGTCGCCTCAGGTCACTCCAATACCGAAATCGGGGCACAACTCAACATCAGCGTCGCCACCGTCAAGACTCACGTCAGCCGCCTGCTCACCAAGCTGCACGCACACGACCGCGCCCAACTCGTCGTCATCGCCTACGAGACCGGACTCATCCAGCCAAGTTCGCAAGCGGCCGGGTGAAGGCGATCGGCCCTACTCGGCCCCGGACTCCTAGCGGTCAGGGCTTCATGGCCGTGGTTTTCTTGGGCTGGCGAGGCACGGTCTTGGTTTTGTCGAGGTGCCCGTACATCGTCGACCGTGGCACGCCGAACATGTCGCGGGCTCGTGCGGAGGCGAGCCCGTCGTTGGTGTTTGCAACGATCGGTTCGCGCTGGAGCTCGGCGAACAGGGACAGCATCCCGAACGCTGGCCCACTGGTGGCGGGGGATCAGCGAAGATACGGACGCGAACCACGGGCGACGGGCGGACTCGTACCGTACTCGCCCCTGCAACTGGCGTCGTAGCACGGCGTTTCGTGGCGCAGGACGAGAAGCTCAGCCTCCTTCGAGGCGTCCCGCCGTAGAAGCACCGCGGGAACGGAGGGAAGAACGGCGGCGTTTGACCAGCGGCGATGAACACTCGCGCCCCCACAGGTCTGACCTAGGTAAAACATGGGATGGATCGGGTTCTGAATCGGCGAGACATCTCTATTGACAGTGGGATGACCCTGTGGGATCACTATGCGACATGGGATGTCTGGGTGTTCCCTGTGGGTGCTCTCGGGCCCGCTGACGGGAGCGGTCGACGCCCCTTCTGAACACCCTGACAGGCACGGCGCTCTCTGTCCCCTTCCCCGCATATCCAAGGAACAGAATGCAGCCTTCATCCGCTCCGCCTCGGAGCCCCGCGGCTCGTGGACCACGCTTACCAGGGATCGGCCCAGGTCCCGGGATCGAGTCAGAGCAGCCCCGCGAAGGCGACCTCCCAGCCGCTGACCGCCGGGGGCGCCAAGGCGTACTCGCTGTACGTCAAGCCCGGAAACAGCTACTGGCGGGACGGTCACCTGACGGGCGTGCCGACCGGTGCCGCACCCGAAGGGGCGTACATGGTGACCAGCGGTACCCACGTCAACAGTGACTGCTGCTTCAACTACGGCAACAGCGAGACGAGCCGGAAGGTCGACGGCCGGGCGATGGACGCGATCAACTTCGGTACCGAGTGCTGGTTCGGCGGCTGCGCCGACAGTGGTCCCTGGGTGCAGGCCGATCTCGATCGGCGAACGCCTTCGCGGCCGACGCGTCGCTTCCGTGCGGCATACATGCCGCGGGCGGTACGCCGTGTGTGACGGCGCACTCCACGACCAGGGCGCTTTTCGCTCGTACAACGGGCCGCTGTACCGGATCCAGCGCTCCTCCGGTCGCAGCTACCGCGACATCGGGGTGCTCAGTGCGGGCGGGTGCGCGGGCGCCGCGAAACACAGACGCAGATCCGGGACTGCACCGGCGCGGCGAACCAGACCTGGTCCCAGACCGCCTCCCACGAGCTCACTGTCTACTCCGGCGGCAGCCGGCTCTGCCTGGACGCCTCCGGCCAGGGCATCAGCCCCGGCACCAAGGTCATCACCTGGACCTGCAACGGCGGGTCCAACCAGCAATGGTCACTGAGCTGACCCGGTGAGGCACGCGCGCCGCAGCGCAGCGGCGCCCCATCGCAGGAGGATCGGATGAGGACGAGAGCGAGATCCGGCCGTCTGGCACTGGTGGCCGGCATCGTGCTGGCACTCGTGCTGCCGCTGCTGCCGACGGCCACGAGCCAGGCCGCCTCGGACAAGTCGCTGAGCGTGCACCTGGCGTCGACCCGCGGGCCGTCGACCGGAGTGGGGGAGGGGTTCCTCTACGGCATCAGCGAAGACGGCAGCCGGCCGGCGGACCAGTTCCTCCAGCCGCTGGGGATCAACGCCTTCCGCGGCGGCGGATGGTTCTCCGGCGGCTGGATCAGGGATGGCTACCAGTACAGCTCGGCCACCCGGGCCGACGTCGACTCGATCATCGCGCAGGCGAGACGGCTCACCCGGCCGCCCTATCACGCGCAGTACCAGGTGCTGGTGAGCGACATCTACGGCGCGAACGGCGGCCAGCCGTCGAACACCAGGTACCCGTGCGACAACGGGGACTGCTCCAACTGGGTCCGCTTCATCGACTCCACGGTGGGAGCGCTGCAGGCTTCGGGGCTCACGTTCTCCTACGACATCTGGAACGAGCCGGACATCTCCGTCTTCTGGCCCCGGGGTGTGAACAGCGCCCAGTACTTCCAGATGTGGGACACGGCCTACCGGGAGATCCGGCGTATCGCCCCCGGGGCGCAGATCGTAGGGCCGTCACTCGCGTTCACTCCGGAGCGCAACCCGGGTGAATGGCGGACCTGGCTCGCGCACGTGAAGGCGGCCGGGACGGTGCCGGACGTGATCGCCAACCACAACGAGGGCGATGTCGACGACCCGGTCACCGTCGCCCGGACCCTGAACAGCGCCCTGACAGAGGCGGGCATCGGTCCGCTGCCGCTGTCCTCGAACGAGTACCAGCCGGCCGACCGGCAGACTGCCGGGGTGACAGCGTGGTACCTGGCCCGGTTCGCGCAGTCCGGGTACACCAACGCGATGCGCGGCAACTGGGTGTGCTGCGTCATCCCGAATCTGACCGGAGTCCTGACCCAGAGCGGGGGCAGCTGGCAGCCGACCGGCAACTGGTGGGCGCTTCGGGACTATGCCGACATGACCGGCACCCTCGTCGACACCTCCGGTCAGGTCGGCTCGACGGCGATCTCGGCCTCCGAGGACTCCTCCGCCAAGCGAGCGGTGGCGGTCATCGGCGATTCGAACGGAAACACCGGTGCCGCGTCCGTGACCTTCGACGGACTGCGGTCCGTACCCTGGCTGGCGAACGCCGGCAGCGTGCACGTCACCGTGCACCGCATTCCGGACCAGGCGCCGCTCAATGCGCCACAGACCGTGTACGACCAGAACGTGAGCACCTCGGGCGGCTCGATCACCGTACCGTTCACGTTCCAGAGCGCGCACGACGCGTTCGCCGTCTACCTGACACCGGCCTCGTCCGCCGGCGGCTTCCCGGACGGCTACCACCAACTCGTGGTCGCCAACGACAACTTGTGCATGGACGTGTACGGCAACTCCGCCGACGCGGGCGCGGCGATCGACCAGTGGACCTGCACCGGGCAGGGCAACCAGCAGTTCCGGTTCGTGCCCGCCTCGGGCGGCTACGGCGAACTGCGGGCCCAGGACTCCGGCCAGGACGTGGCGGTGGCCGGCAGTTCCACGGCGGCGGGCGTCCCGGACATCGTCCAGCAAGCCCCCGGTGCGGTGGCCAACAGCCTCTGGCTGCCCGTGCGGCAGTCCGACGGCTCCTACGAGTTCCAGAACAAGAACAGCGGTCTATGCCTGGACGTCTACGGCGCCGACGGCAACGCGGGCCGGCAACTGGACCAGTGGCAGTGCAAGAACGCGCCGGGCACCAACCAGGACTTCATCGTCCGCTGACCACACAGCCATCGGGTCCTGCGGCCGGAGCCGCCACCCTCGGCCACGGGACACCTCCGACCTGCGAAAGGAACCCACCGTGTCAGCATTCAGACGGCTGTTACGGCGCCTGCGCGCCTCGACGGCCGTACTCACGGGCCTCCTCCTGACCGCCGGCGGCATCGTGGGCACGGCCGCCGTGCCGGCCCAGGCCGCCACCTCCATCACGATCAACGGCGCCTCCGGCGGCCGGACCTTCGACGGCGTCGGCGCGATCAGCGGCGGGGGCGGCAACAGCAGACTCCTGATCGACTATCCCGAGCCCGAGCGCGGCCAGATCCTCGACTACCTGTTCCGGCCCGGCTACGGCGCCTCCCTGCAGATCCTCAAAGCGGAGATCGGCGGTGACACCAACTCCACCTCGGGGGCCGAGCCGAGTCACCAGCACACCCGGTCCGATCTGAACTGCGACCGGGGCTACGAATGGTGGCTGATGGAGCAGGCCAAAGCGCGCAACCCGGACATCAAGCTGTACGGGCTCGCGTGGGGCGCGCCCGGCTGGATCGGCGGCGGGAACTTCTGGTCCACCGACATGGTCAACTATGTGCTCTCGTGGCTTGGCTGCGCCAAGCAGCACGGGCTGAGCATCGACTACCTCGGCGGGTGGAACGAGCGAGGCTACAACGTCTCCTGGTACCAGCAGTTGCGCGCCGCGCTCAACAGCAACGGCTACGGCAACGTCAAGATCGTCGCGGCTGACTCGGACTGGGCCGTGGCGGGCGACATCAACTCCAACCCGGCGTTCGCCTCCTCGGTGAGCGCCATCGGCACGCACTATCCCTGCGGTTACCGGTCGTCACAGTCCAACTGCTCGGTGCCGTCGGCCGCCATATCGTCCGGCAAGCCGTTGTGGGCGAGCGAGAACGGCTCGGACGACTACAACGGGGGAGCGCAGGCCATGGCCCGCGGCATCAACCGCGGGTACATCGACGGACGGATGACCGCATACCTCAACTGGCCGGTGGTCGCCGCGCTCACACCCAACCTGCCATACCCCACCATGGGTCTCGCCCTGGCCTCGCAGCCGTGGTCCGGCTCCTACTCGATCGGCAAGAACACCTGGGTGATGGCACACACCAGCCAGTTCACCGCCCCGGGGTGGCGGTACCTCGACGCCTCCAGCGGCTACATCGGCGGTAACCGCAACAACGGAAGCTACGTCTCGCTCAAGTCCACCAACAACTCCGACTACTCCACGGTCATCGAGACGATGGACGCCGGCAGCGCCCAGACGCTGAACTTCAACGTCACCGGGGGGCTGTCCGCCGGAACCGTCCACGTCTGGTCCACCGACGTCACGTCCGGCAACCCGGCCGACCACTTCGTGCACGCCACGGACGTCACTCCGTCGGGCAGCAATTTCAGCCTGACCGTACAGCCCGGCCACATCTACACCCTGACCACCACGACCGGACAGGGCAAGGGCACCGCCGCCGGTCCCGGCCGCGGCACACTGAAGCTGCCGTACAGCGACTCCTTCGACGGCTACGCCACCGGCAACGAGGCGAAGTACCTCATGGACTGGCAGGGCGCTTTCGAAGCGGTGGGCTGCGGCGGCGGCCGCAGCGGCAAGTGCGTGCGCCAGATGAGCCCGCAGGCCCCGATCACCTGGGACCCGCTGTCCGATCCGCACGCCCTGCTCGGTGACCTGAGCTGGAGCAACTACACCGTCTCCTCCGACGTGCTGCTCGAAAAGCCCGGATACGCCGAGCTGCTCGGCCGCGCGAACGGGCAGAGCTACACCGGGGCGGCCGGACTCAACGCCTATCACCTGCAGGCGAGCGACACCGGGGCCTGGTCGATCCTGAACTCGAACACCAACGGCAACGTCTCAACCCTGGCCCGTGGCACGACCGCGGCGCTGGGCACCAACCGGTGGCACACCCTGGCCCTCACCTTCTCCGGCACCACGATCACCGCCGTCATCGACGGTGTCACGGTCGGTTCCGTGAACGACCGCACCTGGGCCGGCGGGCAGATCGGCTATGCGACCAGCCAGGGCGAGACGGCGCAGTTCGACAACCTGTCCATCACCCCCGGCAGCGGCGGGAACGACGGCGGCACGACCGGCACGATCGTCGGGGTCGCCTCCGGCCGGTGCGTGGACGTGCCGAACCAGTCGCAGACGGCCGGCACCCAGGTGGAGCTGTGGGACTGCAACGGCGGCAGCAACCAGCAGTGGACGGACACCTCGGCCGGTGAGCTGCGGGTCTACGGCAGTGACTGCCTGGACGCCGCGGGCCAGGGCACCACCCCCGGCACCAAGGTCGACATCTGGGATTGCACCGGCGGCAGCAATCAGAAGTGGACAATCCACGCCGACGGCACGATCACCGGTGTCCAGTCCGGCCTGTGCCTGGACGCCACCGGCGCGGGAACGGCCAACGGCACCCTGCTGCAGCTGTGGACCTGCAACGGCAGCAGCAACCAGAAGTGGACGCGCGACTGACCAGGTGACCGGCTGACGATCACCGACTCCCACGCCACCTCCGTCAATTCCCCCGAGAGGCCCCCACATGTCCTCCTCTTCCCAGCCGCTCAGCAGGCGCAGACTGCTGGCGGCGGCCGGCGCGACCACGGCCTTCGGCCTGCTGCGGTTCGCCCCCGAGGCCGCCGCGACCGACGGCCCCGGAAGCTACACCCCGAGCTGGGCCTCAGTGGACCAGCACCCCCCGGCCCCGGCCTGGTTCCAGGACGCCAAGTTCGGTATCTACTACCACTGGGGCGTCTTCAGCGTTCCCGCGTTCGGGAACGAGTGGTATCCGCGCAACATGTACATCGGCGGCTCGGCCGAGAACCGGCACCACATCGCCACCTACGGCGACCCCTCGGTATGGCCGTACAACAACTTCATCGACGGTGCCCGCGACAAGGCCGGCAACCATGTGCAGTTCGCCCCCAAACTCGTCTCCCAGGGCGGCAAGTGGGATCCGGACGCCTGGGCGCAGCTGTTCAAGGCCGCGGGCGCCAAGTTCGCCGGCCCGGTCGCCGAACACCACGACGGCTTCTCCATGTGGAACAGCCGCTCCAACCCGTGGAACTCGGTCCAGCGCGGCCCCAGACTCGACCTCGTGGGGCTGCACGCGCAGGCCATCCGCGGGCAGGGGCTGAAGTTCATGGCCTCGCTGCACCACGCCTACCACTTCAACGGCTTCTTCGACCACGTGCCGTCCCAGTCGGACCCGACTCTCCGCGTCCTCTACGGCCAGCAGGGGTCGGCCGCGGAGAACAAGCTCTGGTACGACAAGCTGATCGAGATCATCGACGGCTACCAGCCGGACCTGGTCTGGCAGGACTTCGACCTGCACCTGGTGCAGGAGTCCTACCGGCTCCAGTTCCTCGCGCACTACTACAACCAGGCGGTCTCGTGGAACAAGGACGTGGTCGCGACCTACAAGGACGGCCTCAACGACAAGGGTGAGGTCTTCGACTTCGAGCGCGGCGGCCCGGCAGGGCTGCTCACCCCCTACTGGCTGACCGACGACAGCATCTCCTCCTCCAGTTGGTGCTACACGGTGGGCATCGGCTACTACTCGACGCAGGCACTGCTCCACTCGCTGATCGACCGGGTCAGCAAGGGCGGCAGCATGCTGCTCAACATCGCTCCGATGGCCGACGGCACCATCCCCTCCGGGCAGCAGTCCATCCTGCTCGCCATGGGCGACTGGCTCGGCCGCTTCGGAGAGGCGGTCTACAACACCCGCTCCTGGGCCAGTTACGGCGAGGGCCCCACCAAGATGGGCGGAGGTTCGTTCAGCGGACCGGTGGCCGGCAAACCGCAGGACATCCGGTTCACCCGCAGCCGGGACAACAAGGTCCTCTACGCCACCGCGCTGGGCTGGCAGGGCGGCACGATGACCATCACGACGCTGAACTCGAACCAGATCAACTTCAGCAGCCTCACCGGCGCCAAACTGCTGAACAACACCGCCGGCACCTATATCGACCTGCCCGCACCGGCCCAGGACGCTTCCGGCCTGCACCTCACCATGCCCTCGTCCAACCCGCCGTTCAGCGCTCTGGCGTACACGGTCAAGCTCACCTTCTCCGGTGAGATCCCCGTCCTGGGCGCGCCGGGCGGCTCCACGACCTGGGTGAAGATCGCCAACATGACCAGCGGACTGACGCTCGACAGCGGGGGCAACGTCGCCTCCGGATCCAGCCTCAAGCAGTGGAACTACGACGGGAGCACCAACCTGCAGTGGCAGCTGATCGGCCTCGGCAACGGCTACTACCGCATCATGAACCGCACCAACGGCATGGCCGCCGACAGCTGGGGCAACTCCGCCAACGGCGCTCCCGCCCGCCAGCAGGCGTGGAACGGCGGCGACAACCAGCAGTGGTCGCTCAACAGCCTCGGCGGCAACCGCTACCAGATCGTCAATCGGGGCACCGGCACCGCCCTTGACGGCAGCGGCAGCACCGCGGTCGGCTCCACCACGGTGATGTGGTCGCCGAACTCCAGTAGCAACAACGAATGGACCATCACCGCCGTCTGAACCGTCCCGGCGAGCAGTGCTTGGGGCCGCGTCACCCAATCGGTTCGACGCGGTGTTGCGTCCGAGGATGGGGTGGCCAAGGCGGTCATAAGCGCATACAGCACCCGTATCCGGCCGACTGGCGTGCCCTGTCAATCCCCCGATTACGGAAGAAGGAGTGTATGAAACGCAATCCGCTCTTAATGTCCATTGCGGCCGCGATGCTTCTCGTCCTGGCAGCTGCGGGCACCGCATTCAGCAGCGGCCCTGGCGCGCCCCCGTCGGCCACGACCACCGACGCCGTCCGGGCGACCGCCGGCTGCGGCAAGGCCCCCACGCTGACGAGTGGTACACACACGATTCAGAGCGGCGGCCAGACGCGCAGTTACATACTGCGGGTTCCTGCCGGCTACGACATCAACCACCCCTACCGGCTGATCTTCGGTTTCCACTGGCGGGGCGGCACGGCCAACGACGTCGACTCGGGCGGGACGGACGGGTACAACTGGTCCTACTACGGCCTCCGGCGCCTGGCGGACAACGCGAACAACAGCACGATCTTCGTCGCCCCCCAGGGCATCGGCAACGGCTGGGCCAACTCCGGCGGCCAGGACGTGGCCTTCGTCGACGCCATGGTCAGCCAGATCGAATCAGGTCTGTGCGTCGACACCACCCAGTTGTTCTCCGCCGGCTTCAGCTATGGCGGCGCGATGTCGTACGCCCTCGCCTGCTCCCGGGCGACGGTCTTCCGCGCGGTCGCGGTCTACTCCGGCGCGAACCTCAGCGGGTGCAACGGCGGTACTCAGCCCATCGCCTACATGGGTCTGCACGGCATCAGGGACAACGTGCTGCCCATCTCGTCGGGGCGGGAACTGCGCGACACCTTCGTCCGGACGAACGGCTGCACTCAGCAGAACCCGCCTGAGCCGGCCTACGGAAGCCTGACGCACATCATCACCACCTACTCCGGATGCAGGTCCGGATACCCCGTCGTCTGGGCCGCGTTCGACGGAGCGGGCCACGACCCCGGTCCCATAGACGGTTCCACCGGTGACGGCTGGCGCACCTGGACGTCGGCAGCGGTGTGGCAGTTCTTCACACAGTTCGGCTCGGATTCGCCACCGTCCGGCGGCAACCAGGAGATCGTAGGGCAGCAGTCGGGGCGCTGCCTCGACATCAACAACTCCACCACGGCCAACGGCACGCAGGCACAACTGTGGGACTGCAACGGTGGCTCCAACCAACGGTGGACCTACACCGCCGGAAAGCAGCTGGTTGTCTACGGCAACAAGTGCCTGGGCGTCGGCCAGGCAGCGGGCAACGGCACCCCGGCGGCGATCTGGGACTGCAGCGGGCAGGCAGACCAGCAATGGAACATCAATCCCGACGGCACGATCACAGCAGTGCAGTCGGGGCTCTGCCTGGATGCCAGCGGCCAGGGGACCGCCAACGGGACGAAAGTCCAGCTATGGAGTTGCGCGGGCAGTGCTAACCAGCACTGGCGCCTGGTGAACTGACAGGCCCGGGGCCAGGCACGGCACCGTGTGTGGGCCTGGCCCCTGTCGGTGATCACGCATGTATGGCGGGATCAGCGGGCGCGTTGGGACAACGCGGTGCTGCGCAGGCCACTTGTGAGTCCGGTGCGCTACCAGGGGGTGGACCGGTTGTGGCTCGCGGCATTGCCGTTGCTGATACCCCCGGCGTTGCTGGGCGCAGGTGTTCCCTGGGACACCAGGGACGCTGCTGGGCCGGCATCGACGTCTCGTTGCATGCAGGTGGGACTACAGCGAGTGCCGGATCAAGCCGGGCCGGCCGGCGACGGTGAAAGCCGTGAAGGAGTTGGTGCTGCGGCTGGCGAGGGAGAACCCGCGCTGGGGCTGCCGCAGATCCAGAGGGAGCTCGCCCGGCTGGGCCACAGATCGGCGCGTCCGCGCCCGTCGAGCGGGTTCGGGCCGGGCCCCGCGCCGTCTTCTCCTCGCCCACGCGAAGATCACCCATGTCTGCCAGGAGCTTCGAGTGCTTGTCTACCCGTCGGCGATCGATCTGACGATCCCCGCACGGGTTGTAGACCGCAGGGCGGGCCTGCCATCTCAAAGAATCGCTAGTTCAGAGAAGTCACGAGACCGAAGCTGACGGCTCCGCTCCATACGGGGCGCATGACTCCCCCCCCAGCGCCCCCTGGGGTCTACCAGCGTAAACGCGC
The DNA here is from genome assembly GCF_042734105.1 of Streptomyces sp. NPDC059679. Lineage (NCBI taxonomy): Bacteria > Bacillati > Actinomycetota > Actinomycetes > Kitasatosporales > Streptomycetaceae > Streptomyces > Streptomyces sp. NPDC059679. The sequence continues at coordinate 145,507 of NZ_JBHWES010000028.1, forward strand.
ACGCATCGGGGTGTCTCTGATTGGAGTCTTTCTCCTGGTCGCGGTCGTGTTAGCGGGACGTTAGTGGGACGGCAGTGGTGCGGTAGTGGCCCCGGTCAGAGTTGTTGTCGTACCGAGCAGACCACGACACCGACCTCCCAGGGGGGACCCGAAATGCGCTCCAACGCCACTGCCCGCACCGCCCGCCGTCGTTCCTTCCGCGTTGCCGCCGCGGTGCTGACCGCAGCCGCCGCGCTGACCCTGACGGCCTGCAACAACGATACGAAGGCCGAGGGCCAGGACAAGGCATCGGCCGGGTCCAGCGGCTCATCGGGTTCCTCCGGCGGTGCGCAGGGTTCCGACGCCAAGGGCAAGGAAGGCTCGGAGGCAGGCGGCGGGCAGGACGCCACCGACGGTGCGGCGAAGGGCGGGGGAAAGAGCAAGTTCTGCCGCACGAGCGACCTGATCATGGAGGCTGTGGACAGCTCGCCCGACCAGAAGGTGGGCGAGGTCACCGTTCAGATGACCAACAAGGGCGCCAAGACCTGCTCGGCGACGGGCTTCGCGGGCGTCGACTTGAAGGACACCGATGGCACGTCCGCCCCTGTCCAGCGCGGCGGTGAGCAGCCCCGCATCACCGACCTGAAGCCCGGTGACACCGCCACCTTCAGCATCTCGTACGAGGTCGACTTCAGTGGCGACAGCCTCGCGTCCCCGACCAACATCATCGTGACGCCGCCGAACGAGACCCACAGCGTGTCCCTGGAGTGGCCCGCGGAGGCGCTGAAGCTGGCCGGCCCGTACGACGACAAGATCCAGGTCCACCCCGTCGGCATAGCCAACTGAGTACCGCGAAGTCGGCCCTGTTGCTTGTGAAGCTCCGGCCGGGGGACATGTCC
>NZ_JBHWES010000029.1:0-138480 GCF_042734105.1 Streptomyces sp. NPDC059679
TCGGAGAGCCGGGCCCAGTGGGTGAGGTCCTCGGCGCTGCCCGAGTCGGTGAGGTTGCGCGCCTCGGCCTCCAGGGCCAGGTCCAGCACCGTCTGTAGATGCCACCCGGAGGCGAAGGACAGCGAGACGCCCTCCGTCCCGGCCGCCTCCCGGAGGGTGGTGCGCACGGACTGAGGTATCTCGGTCTCGGCGAACGGGGACCGGCTGGTGTGCCGGGCGTGGATGGCCGGGTACAGGCCGCCCAGGTCGTCTTCGTCGCCAAGGGGGCTGGTCAGCGCCACGGCGGCGAGCAGCGTCGGGTCATCGGGATCGGGCAGGAGTCGGGTCGTCGGTGACCGGCCCGTGTGAGCGGCCGCGACGCGCAGGTTCATCAGGGCGGCGCCGCAGCCCAGGTGGAGGGCGCGGAGGTCCGCGTCGGAGTGCGGCAGGGTTCTCGCCAGGTCCGCGGTGACGTGGAACAGGCGCTTGCCGCGGAAGTACCGGAACCGCCAGGGCTGTGCGTTGTGCATCGACGGGGCGGCCGAGGCATCCCGCACCAGCGCCGTCACCTCCGCGTCGGAGAGCGGCCGTGCGCTCGCCCGCGCTGTCGTTCTGAGGGCGGGGGCCGTTGGCGCCGTGTCGGCCGGGTGGCCGGCGTGGTGAACATGGGCGTCCGGTCCGGGGAACACGAGGGAGACCCGTCCGGAATCGGACCAGCGCACGTCGTACGGAGGCGTCCCGTCGTTGTGGTGGACACCGACGATCTCGCCGTCGCGCCTGGTCGCACCCGTGGTGGGGCTTTCGACAATCAGGTGGTCGCCGATATGAGCACGCATCGGCCTCCCGCCTCTCTACCCGTCTCCTTTTGTCTGATTTTGTCCAGCATTTCACGGTCGGCGGGCGATGGCATGGGCGGAAGGTCCTCGCGTGGGTACTCGATGGCCCTCGCGTCGGACCGAGTGGCCGGTGAGCGGGGCCATGCGGCTCATGTGGCGGTGGGCGCGGGCTGCGAGGCTGGCAGTGTCCATGGGCGGCTCCGCCGCGTGGCGACACGGGCAGGCCGAAGAGCGAGTGTCCGAAGGGAGTCGGGACATGCACCACAGGACGGTCGGGGAGCTCATGACCCGCAACGTGGTCCGGGCGCCGCGCGAGATGCCGTTCAAGGAGATCGTGGAGCTCCTCGCGGAAAACGATGTCACGGCCGTGCCGGTCGTGGACGGCTCGGGCCACCCGATCGGTGTGGTGTCCGAGGCGGATCTGCTGCGCAAGTCATCCGGCCAGGCCGATCCGTCCGGCCGGGTGCCGATTCCGCACCTGGAGGCGTGGGAGCGCGCGAAGACGGAAGGCACGAGGGCGGAGGAGCTGATGTCGGCCCCCGCGGTGTGCGCGCGTCCGGAGTGGTCCGTGGCCGAGGCGGCCCGTCTGATGGCGGTCCAGGACGTCAAGCGGCTGCCCGTGGTCGACGAGACGGACAAGCTGCTGGGCATCATCAGCCGTGGCGATCTGCTGCGGGTCTTCCTGCGCCAGGACGACGCGATCCGCGAGGAGATCGAACGGGACGTGCTGCGCCGCACGATGCGGCTGGCCCCCTCGGCGGTGACGGTCGACGTACGGGAGGGCGAGGTCACTCTGCGTGGCTCGGTGGAGGCCAGGAGCCTGGTCCCGATCATCGAGCGGCTGTGCCGGAGCGTGGACGGGGTCGTCTCGGTCGCCGAGCACATCGCGTACGGAACCGATGACACCAGAAGCTGACGCCGAGGGATCTGCCACCGCTGCATGACACGCTGCGGACGATACCGAGGGTTTCTCGCGAGACGGAGGAACGCCATGGAGGAACAAGTCGTCACCGTGGGCCTCGACGGCTCGCCGGAGAGCCTCGCCGCCGCCCGCTGGGCCGCCGACGAGGCGGGGCGCCGCGAGCTCGCGCTGCGCCTGCTGCACGCGTGGATCCTGCTGTCCCCGCCCACCCCCGACAGCCCCTCGGCGGATGACCAGAACTACTGGGCCAAGCGGATCGTGCACGACGCGCACACGGAGCTCAGCCGGCGCCACCCCGATCTGCCCATTACCGAGGAACTGGTCGCGCAGGAGGCCGAGACCGCCCTGCTCGACGCGGCGGGACGGTCCCGGATGCTGGTGCTCGGATCGCGGGGCATGGAGCCCTTGGCGAGCTTCTTCTTCGGCGACATCAGCCTGTACGTCGTCGGCCGGGCCGAGCGGCCGGTGGTCCTGGTGCGCGCGGGTGAGCCGGACGAAGAACGGACATCCGAGGTCCGCGGGCGGGACGTGGTGGTCGGGCTGAGTCTGCACGGCCCTCAGGACAACCTGCTGGAATTCGCCTGCGTCACCGCCTTCGCCCGCGGTGTGCCGTTGCGCGCCGTCCACGGCAGGAGGCTGTCCGTCCAGGCGCACGTCCCGTGGGGTGTGGACGCCGGCATCGCCACAGACGTCACCGAGAAGGCGCGGCGGGAACTGGACGAGGTGCTGCGGCCGTGGCGGGAGAAGTTTCCCGGCGTGCCGGTGATCGACGAGGTGCGGCTCGAGAGCCCGGCGCAGGCTGTCGTACGGGCGGCCGCCGGCAGCGGGCTGCTGATGATCGGCCGCCGCAAGCACCAGGCCGCCCTGGCGCCCCGGCTCGGCCCGGTGGTGCAGGCGGCCGTGCACCACGCCACGTGCCCGGTCGCCGTGATCCCCCACGAATAACCCGCGGATGAGGCGGGCGCACGTCGGAAGGAGACCCCATGGCCCGGGAGACGATCCGCAAGGATGTGGCCCCACGCGTCCGGCCGAACCTCACCGACTACGACCGTACCCGGGCGGAGTTCACCTGGTCGCGGGCGCGCGCCGCGCTGGAAGGTCAGCCCGGCGGCGGGCTGAACATCGCCCATGAGGCGGTGGACCGGCACGCGGGCTCTGACCGCGGTGGCAAGGTCGCGCTGCGCTGTGTGGCCCCGGACGGCACGGCCGACTCCTTCACCTACGCCGAGCTGGCCGGCCGCACCTCCCGATTCGCGCATGTGCTGCGCTCGCTGGGAGTCGGCCGCGGCGACCGGGTGTTCACACTGCTGGGCCGCTGTCCTGAGCTGTACACGGCGGTGCTGGGCACGCTGAAGAACACGAGCGTGTTGTGCCCGCTGTTCTCCGCTTTCGGCCCGGACCCGGTGGAACAGCGGCTGAGGCTCGGCGACGGCCGTGTCCTGGTGACCACGGCCGCGCTCTACCGGCGCAAGGTGGCCGAACGCCGGGCGTCCCTGGCCGGTCTTGAGCATGTGCTGATCGTCGGTCCCGGTGCCGAGGACCTGCCCGGCACGCTGTCCTTCGAGGGGCTGATGGCCACCGCGCCGGAGCGTTTCACCATCCCGCCGACGTCTCCGGAGGACATGGCGCTGCTGCACTTCACCAGCGGCACCACCGGCGCCCCCAAGGGCGCGGTCCACGTCCACGAGGCGGTCGTCGCCCACCACGCCACGGCCGCCTACGCGCTGGATCTGCACCCCGAGGACGTGTACTGGTGCACCGCCGACCCGGGGTGGGTGACCGGCATGTCGTACGGCGTCATCGCCCCGCTGGTGCACGGTGTGACCGTCGTCGTCGACGAGGGCGAATACGACGCCCGTCGCTGGTACCGGATCCTCGCGGAGCAGCGGGTGAGCGTCTGGTACACCGCGCCCACGGCGCTGCGCATGCTGATGCGCGCCACGCCCCGGCAAGGCTCCCACGACCTGCCGGCCTCCTACGACCTGTCCCGGCTGCGGTTCATCGCCTCGGTCGGTGAGCCGCTGAACCCCGAGGCGGTGGTGTGGGGCCAGGAGGTGCTGGGACTGCCCGTCCACGACAACTGGTGGCAGACCGAAACCGGCTGCATCATGATCGCCAACTTCGCGGCCTACGAGATCCGCCCAGGCTCGATGGGACGGCCACTGCCGGGCGTCGAGGCGGCGGTGCTCAGCTGCGGGGAGGACGGCCGGGCACGGGTCACCGACGGCCGGGTGACCGTGGAGGACCGCCCGGGGGCCGAGGGGGAGTTGGCACTGCGGCCTGGCTGGCCGTCGATGTTCCGTGGCTACCTGCACGACAAAGAGCGGTACGAGGCCACGTTCGCCGACGGCTGGTACCTCACCGGCGACCTGGTCAGCCGGGACGCGGACGGCTGGTTCTGGTTCGTGGGCCGCGCCGACGACGTCATCAAGTCGGCGGGCCATCTGATCGGGCCCTTCGAGGTGGAGAGCGCACTCATGGAACACCCCGCGATCGCCGAGGCCGGGGTGATCGGCCGGCCGGACCCCGTCGCCGGGAACATCGTCAAGGCGTTCGTATCGCTGCGCCCCGGTGTCGAGGCCACCCCGGCGCTGGAGCGTGACCTGCTCGGTTTCGCCCGCCGACGGCTCGGTCCCGCGGTCGCGCCGCGCGAGATCGCCTTCGACCAGAACCTGCCCAGGACCCGCAGTGGCAAGGTCATGCGTCGGTTGCTGCGGGCCCGCGAACTCGGCCTGCCCACCGGCGATCTGTCCACCTTGGAGGGATCCGCATGAGCCCGACCCGCGAGCCCCGTACCCGCAAGCCCGCCAAGGCGGCGAAACCCACGAGCCGTACGGACAAGAGGACCGGCACTCTCTCTTCACGTGCCCCGGACGCCCGGCACCGCCACGATCTGCTGCGCGCCATGCTCCGCATCCGCCGCTTCGAGGAGCGCTGCGTCGAGCTGTACAGCGCCGCGCAGATCCGGGGATTCGTCCACCTCTACATCGGGGAGGAAGCCGTCGCCGTCGGCGTGGGCGAGGCGCTGGCCCCGGACGACGCGGTGGTCTCCACCTATCGTGAACACGGCCACGCACTGGCGCGCGGTATTCCGGCGGAAGCCGTCATGGCCGAGATGTACGGCAGGACGACCGGGTGCAGCGGAGGCCGCGGTGGATCGATGCACCTGTTCGACGTGAGCCGCCGCTTCTACGGCGGAAACGCGATCGTGGCCGGCGGACTTCCGCTGGCCGCCGGGCTCGCACTGGCCGACCGTATGCGCGATGCACACCGTGTCACCTGCTGCTTCTTCGGCGACGGGGCCTTCGCGGAGGGCGAGTTCCACGAGACCGCGAATCTCGCCGCGCTGTGGAACCTGCCCCTGCTGCTCGCCTGCGAGAACAACCAGTACGCCATGGGCACGGCCCTGGAACGCCATGAGGCACAGACTGACCTGGCCATGCGCGCCGCCTCGTACGGCATGGTGGCCTGGGCCGTGGACGGTATGGACGCGGAGGTCGTCGAGTCGGCCGCACGCCGGGCCACCGAGGGCATCCGGGCTGGTGCCGGACCACACTTCCTCGAACTGCGCACGTACCGCTTCCGGGCGCACTCCATGTACGACCCCGACCGTTATCGCGACAAGGCGGAGATCGAGCGGTGGAAGAGCCGGGACCCGATCGAACGGCTCACTGCCCGGATGCGTGAGCGGGGCGAGCTGGGCGACAAGGATCTGGCCGAGCTCGAACACCAGGTCGCCGACGAGGTGGAACAGGCGGTCGAAGCGGCCGAGCGGGCGCCGGAGGAGCCGGTCGAGAGTCTGTTGCGCCACGTCACGAGTGCTTCGGCGGAGGTGAGCTGATCCCATGGGCACCAGCCGGGACGACGAACGGAAGACCACCTACCGGGAAGCGCTGCGCGAGGCCATCCGCGAGGCCTTGCGCTCCGATGACCGCGTCTTCCTGATGGGCGAGGACGTCGGCCGTTACGGCGGCTGCTTCGGCGTCAGCCTCGGCCTGCTGGAGGAGTTCGGACCGGAGCGGATCCGCGACACGCCGCTGTCGGAGTCCGGCTTCGTCGGCGCGGGCATCGGTGCGGCCCTGTCCGGGATGCGGCCGATCGTCGAGATCATGACCGTGAACTTCAGCCTGCTCGCCCTCGACCAGATCCTCAACAACGCCGCCACCTTGCTGCACATGTCGGGTGGCCAGCTGCCCGTTCCCGTGGTGATCCGGATGACGACGGGCGCGGGCCGGCAGCTCGCCGCCCAGCACTCGCACAGCCTCGAGGGCTGGTACGCCCACATCCCCGGCATCCGTGTGGTCGCGCCGGCGACCATCGAGGACGCCCGCTTCATGCTGGCCCCGGCGCTGGCCGACCCCGACCCGGTGCTGATCTTCGAGCACGGCAGCCTGTACAACGCCGCGGGCGAGCTCGACCCGGCCGCCGCGCCCATCGATCTGGACCACGCGGAGGTCCGCAGGCCGGGCACCGACGTCTCGCTGATCACCTACGGTGGTTCGCTGCCCAAAGTGCTCACGGCGGCCGACGAGCTGGCCGCCGAGGACATCAGTGCCGAGGTGGTCGACCTGCGCACCCTACGGCCACTCGACGACGACACCATCACGGCTTCAGTGGCGCGGACCCATCGCGCGGTCGTCGTCGACGAAGGCTGGCGCACCGGGAGCCTGGCCGCCGAGGTGTCCGCGCGCATCGCCGAACGGTCCTTCTACGAGCTGGACGCGCCCGTCGAGCGGGTGTGCAGCGCCGAGGTCCCCATGCCATACGCCCGGCGGCTGGAAGAAGCCGCGTTGCCGCAGACCGCGGATGTCGTCGCGGCGGCGCACCGGGCGGTGGACTGACCGTGGCCGAGTTCACCATGCCGTCGCTGGGTGCCGACATGGACGAGGGGAAGCTCCAGGAGTGGCTGGTGCACCCCGGCCAGCCGGTGCACCGAGGCGATCCCGTCGCCGTCGTCGAAACCGCCAAGTCCACGATCGAAGTCGAGTGCTTCGAGACCGGGACGATGGGGCGGCTGCTCGTCGAGCCGGGGACCACGGTGCCCGTGGGCACCCCGCTCGCACTGATCGAGCCGGTGGCCGGCGCACCGGAGAAGGCCGGGAAGAAGGGTCCGCCGCGGCGCAAGCCGCCGAGCCCGCCGCCTCCGCCGAGCCCGCCGCCGGCCCGTCCCCAGCAGGTCCCCGCCGGGCTCCCGGGGTCCCTTGTCGCCCACCCGCCGGACGAGCACCCCCGCCCCGAGACCGTTCCGCTGGTCCGGCGTCTGGCGCGGGAGCACGGCGTCGACTTGACCGCTCTCCACGGCTCCGGTCCCGAGGGCCGTATCACTCGCGCCGACGTCGAGCGCGCCGCCGACACCCGGCCGCGGCGAGCGAGGGTCACTCCGCTCGCCCGACGGCTGGCCGGGGAACTGCGCGTGGACCTCACCGCCGTGACGGGAACCGGTAAGAACGGCGTTGTCCGCGCCGACGACGTGCGCAAGGCCGCCCCTGGCCCTGCCGTCACCCCGGTGAGCCCTCGTACGGCGCCGGCACACAAGGCCGAACGCGCGGCCCGTGAGCGGACGGCGGCCATGCGCCGGACCATCGGTGGTCTCATGTCCCGCTCCAAACGGGACATTCCGCACTACTACCTGTCCACGACCGTCGATATGGCGGCCGCGATGGACTGGCTCCGTGAGCACAACCGGCGCAGCCCGGTGAGCGAGCGGTTGCTCCCCGCGGCCCTGCTGCTGAAGGCCGCGGCCCTGGCGGCCCGTGAGGTCCCCGAGCTCAACGGTTTCTGGACCGAGGACCACTTCACCCCGGGCGGCGCAGTGCATCTGGGCGTCGCCGTGGCCCTGCGCGGCGGCGGACTCGTCGCCCCCGCCCTGCACGACGCCGACACGCTCGGCCTCACCGAGCTGATGGCCGCGCTGAAGGACCTGGTCACCCGCGCCCGCGCGGGCCGACTGCGCGGATCGGAGATCTCCGACCCCACCATCACGGTCACCAACCTCGGCGATCAGGGAGTGGAGAGCGTGCTCGGTGTGATCTACCCGCCCCAAGTGGCCCTGGCCGGGTTCGGACGGATCGTCGACCGCCCGTGTGCCGTCGACGGTCTGCTCGGCGTGCGGCCCACGGTCACCGCGACCCTGTCCGCCGACCACCGGGCGACCGACGGCGCCATCGGGGCCCGCTATCTGACGGCGGTCGACCGCCTCTTGCAGCGCCCGGAGGACCTGTGAACCGCACCGAAGCAGCGGACGTCGTCAAGGAATCCCTCGCCCGGATCGTGCCCGATGCCGACCTCACCGCCCTGAGCCCGGAGGAGCCGTTCCGCGAGGCGCTTGAACTCGACTCGCTCGACTTCCTGAGATTCATCGAAACGCTCGGCGAGCGCACAGGTGTCCGTATCGACGACGAGGACACACCACGGCTCACCACGCTGTCCGGCTGCGTCGGCTTTCTCTCCTCCGGTGGCGCGTGATCCGGTGTCGTGATCCCGTGTCGTGTTCCGGTGGCCCATGCGGGAACGCGGCTCAGCGCCGTCGGTCGGTTTCCGGGCCGTCGGCCGCCACGCCGGCAGCCCACCGACGTCGTACGGCGTCCTCGTGCTCGGCCTGTTCCAGGGCGAGCACGACCCGGGCAAGCGACTCCTCCAGCCGGGGGATCCAATGGCGGCGCAGGGCGCGAACCCGCCGACGGGTGTGCGCCACCTCCGCCCCGACAAGCCGGGCGGCCGTCCGCGCCGCGGCGTACTCCGCGCCCGCCCGCAGCGCCTCCCGGTAGGCGGCTTCCGCGTGGATCAAGGCGGTGTTGCGAGGAGTGGCCGCATCGGGGGAGCGGTCCGGGACGTGGCAGGAGGCGAGCGACGGGTGGCGCACCCCCATCGTCGACCCCTCACCCCAGGCGACCTCCGCGTCGCCGACACCCTCGGCCGCCGTCTCCAGAGCGTGTTCGCCGCCCAGGACGAGCCCCCGCAGAAGCCAGGTCTCCGCCTCCCGCACCGAGTCGTGCCACTCGCGCGCACGGGTCTCCTCGGCCCGCAGCAGGTCCTTGTGGAGCGTCCGCAGGATGCGCAGCTTCCGCTCCAGCAGGTCCGCTCCGCGCAGGGCGACGTCCAGGCTGTGCCGCAGGCGCAGACGGGCGGCGCGAGAGGGCGGAACCCCGGGGGCGGAGGTCATTCTCCTGCCCTTTCGCGTTCGTCGTCGGCCGGTGTGTCCCGCGCGCCGTGCGCGTCGAGCAGCGCGGTGGGTAGCAGGGCCAGCTCGCTTCGGGGAAGGGTGAGCAGCACCTGCCACGCGGCGTCCAGCGTCCGGTCCAACGGGCGCGTCCCGTCGCGTGGCTGGTCCATGAAGTGGTGCAAGAACGCCTCGTCGAAGTCGAGATAGCGGCGGTCGGTCGGGCTCAGCGCCTCCTGCCCCACGAGGTCCGAGAGTTCCCGGACCTGGCGTGCCCGGGAGAGCGCGGCCAGCGTCTGGGCCGCGATATCGAGGTGGTCGGGCCGGGTGCGTCCGGGGCCGGCGCCCTTGCGCATGAGGCGGGACAGCGAGGACAGGGCGTCCACCGGCGGATACACACCCAGGGCGTGCGGCTGCCGGGAGAGCACGATCTGGCCCTCGGTGATGTAACCGGTGAGATCGGGCACCGGATGGGTGATGTCGCCCGCGGGCATGGTGAGGACGGGCAGGATCGTGACCGAGCCGCTCCGGCCGTGGATCCGCCCGCAGCGTTCGTAGAGGGAGGCCAGGTCGCTGTAGAGATAGCCCGGGTAGGCGCGGCGGGCCGGGACCTCGCCGCGGGCCGCGGAGACCTCGCGCAGCGCCTCGGCGTAGGCGGTCATGTCGGTCATCACCACCAGCACATGGTGTCCGTGGGTGAAGGCGAGGTGTTCGGCCACGGTCAGCGCGATACGCGGGGTCAGGATCCGCTCGATGACGGGGTCGTCGGCGGTGTTGAGCAGCAGGACGAGCTCTCCCGCCGCCGCGCGCTCCGCCAGGGCGTCCCGTACGAAGGAGGCGTCCGGGTGGGTCAGGCCCATCCCGGCGAACACCACGCTGAACGCCGCGCCCCCGACGGTGGACTGTGCCGCGATCTGAAGGGCCAGCTCCAGATGGGGCAGCCCGGCTATGGAGAACACCGGCAGCTTCTGCCCGCGTACCAGTGTGGTGAGCGCGTCGATGACACCGACGCCGGTGAGGACCGGATCCGACGGCGGTTCCCGTCGCACCGGGTTGATCGGGGTGCCGCCCACGGGCGCGTGGGCCCGGCCGAACACGGGTGGGCCGCCGTCCACGGGCTCGCCACGGCCGTTGCACGTACGGCCCAGCCAGCCCGTCCCGACCGGGATGTGCAGCGGTTCGCCGGCGAAGGACACCCTCAGGTTCGCCGGGTCCATCCCGGAGGTGTCCTCCAGCACCTGGACCACGGCGAGTTCGCGGTCCACCTCCAGCACCAGGCCGTAGCGTCGCTCGCCCGAGTCCAGGGTGATGCGTACGAACTCGTCCCAGCCCACCCCCGAGACCCCTGCCACGACGGCGAGCGGGCCGCGCAGCTCGCGCACGGCCGTGTACTCGACCTCGCTCCAGGAGGTCACCCGAGCTCCCCGAGCCGGGCCAGCATGTCCTGACCCCGCCCCCTCACCCCTTCCACGTCATGCGGTCCCACCTCCTCGGCGGCCCGGAGCACCGGGCCGAAGTCCACCGCCTCCACGGTGGCCGCCGGGACCCCCGAGTCGACGAGCTCACGGCAGCGGTCGACGGTCGCGAGCACCGCGTCGGCCAGCGCCGCGGCCTTGTCCGGCCCGCAGTACGCGTCGCCTGCGGACAGTGCGCTCTGCCGCAGCACCCCTTCGCGCACCAGCCGTCCGGCCAGGACGCCGATGCGCTCCCGGTCGGGCAGGGCCGTGATGCCGATCAGGTCGACGAGGTCGGCCAGCCGGTCGGCCTCCGCGAGCACCGCGGCGAGCCGGGCGCGCCGGTCGGCCCAAGCTGGGTCGCCCGCCGCTGCCCGCCGCGCCGCGAGCGCGGCCATGTCCCGCGAGAACGACCCCGCCCAGGACACTGCCGGGTAGTGGCGGGCGTAGGCCAGGTCGCGGTCCAGCGACCACAGGCAGCGCACGAACCGCTCGGTGTGCGCCGTGACCGGCTCGGTCAGATCGCCACCGGGCGGGGAGACCGCCCCGATCACCGTGACCGAGCCCCGCTCGCCACCCAGCGTCACCACGGCTCCCGCACGCTCATAGAACGCCGCGATGGCCGACGCGAGCCCCGCCGGATAGCCCTCCTCGGCGGGCAGCGCGCCGGTGCGGGAGGCGAACTCGCGCAGCGCCTCGGCCCACCGCGAGGTGGAATCGGCGATGACGACGACATCGAGCCCCATGTCCCGGAAGTACTCGGCGACCGTCGCGCCCGTGTAGATGCTGGCCTCACGAGCCATCATCGGCATGTTCGAGGTGTTGGCGACGGTCACCGTCCGGTCGGCGAGCCGCCCGCCGGTGCGCGGGTCCTCCAGCGCGGCGAGCTCGGCGATGACGTCCGCCATCTCGTTGCCACGCTCCCCGCAGCCGACGTAGACGATCACATCCGCGTCGCACCACTTGGCGATCTGCTGCAGCAGCATGGTCTTGCCCGTGCCGAATCCGCCGGGGACGGCCACGGTGCTGCCGCGGGCGACGGGGAACAGCAGGTCGATCACGCGCTGCCCGGTGTTCAGCGCCTCGCGCTCGCCACCGCGTTCGCGTACCGGACGCGGACGGCGGACCGGCCATGTGGCGCCGATCCGCACCTCGGCCCCGCCCACGACGGCCACCACCGCATCCTCCTGGTACTCCCCCTCACCGGCGACGCGCTCCACCACGCCACCGGAACCCGGTGGCACGAGAACCCGCAGCCGGACCGGTCCGCCGTCCCGGATCTCCCCGACCACCCCGCCCTCCGCAAGCCGTTCCCCCTCGCTCACTCGCGGTACGAAGTGCCAGGCGCGCTCTGCGGGCGCTTGGGCGACGCTCCCCGGATGCAGCCAGTCCCCGCTGCCGGACAGCGGCCGCAGCAGACCGTCGAACACGCCGCCGAGCAGGCCGGGGCCGAGCGGCGCGGACAGGGGCGCGCCCTGGGGCCGGGCCGTGTCACCGGGGGCCAGGCCGCCGGTGTACTCGTAGGACTGCGCGGTCACCACATCGCCACTGATGGCCACCACCTCGCCAGGCAGGCGGGCCTCGCCGAGGGAGACGAGGTCGTACATGGCCGTACCGCCGACGTACTCCAGCTCGACCAGCGGTCCGGCGACCCGCAGAATCCGGCACGGGCGACCCGATTCATGTCGCACATCCCCCGGCACCCCGGCGGTTGCGTTCATGCCGACCACAGCGTCTCCACTTCCGCTCCGAGCCGGTCCACCGCGCGGGCGGTGAGTGCGTCCAGGGTGTAGTCGGCACGCCGGCCCGCCAACTGGGCCACCAGACCTCCGTCAGGGGCCTCGGTGACCTCGGCGTCCGGGCCCAGGAGCTGTTGGGCGCGTTGTCGCAGCCCGTCCAGGAGGTCTCGGCGGGCCGTCGTGTCCCACGTTTCCCGGACGCGCACGACGGCCCGGGACCGCAGCTCCTCGCAGGCCTGTCCGCGTGCGGCCAGTTCACGGGCGCGCGCCGTCCTGCGGGCGCGGGCCCGTATGTCGCGGGCGGCTGCCGCACCGTCCCGCTCGCCGGCTCGCTGGGCCTCCTCCAGGAGGGAACGTGCCGTGGCCCGCGCCTCGGCGATCAGCGCTTCGGCCTCCTGGTCCGCACGGTCCAGCAGCTCCCGGGCCTCGGCGCGGGCCGTGTGAAGCAACTCGGCGCGCACCGGCGCGAGGGCGGCCACCGCTTCGTCGGGGAGCGGCTGTCGGGGGAGTGGGCGTCGGGGGAGCGGCGGTGTCATGACGGCATCACCACGGTGAGCGGGCGGACACTCTCCAGGGGTGCGGAGCCGAGCGCGTCGGCTGCCGCAGGCGTCAGGATCACCAGCGTGACGTCCGGTGGCAGGCTCCGCCACGCCTCGCGGACCGTGTGCGGCTCCTCGGCGGCCATGGCGGTCACTCCGGCCAGAGCCAGCCCGGCCACCCGCGTACGTTCCCCCACGGCCGCCACTCGCCCCATGGTCAGGCCTTTCCGATCAGGATGATCGCGATCACCAGGCCGTAGATCGCGATGCCCTCGGCAAGTCCGACGATCACCATGGCGCGGCCGAAGAGTTCGGGGCGCTCGCTGAGCGCCGCCACCGCGGCCGCACCGGTGTAGGCGACGGCGATCGCCGCCCCGATGGACGCCCCGGCGACCGAGATCGCCGCGCCGATCAGCGCGGCGGACCCGGAACCCCCCGTCTGGGCCGCCGCGGCCGCCGGGGCGGCGGCCTGCGCGGACCGGCCGTCGAGCGCCACCACGAGGAGCGCCAGTGCGGCCGCGAACAGCAGGGCGTTGGCGGCGAGCACCCAGCGCAGGGCCGTGCGCCCACGGCGTACGGGCAACCGTCGGACGGCCGCCGCGACCACGGCGAGGAGGGGAAGGGCGATGAGCCAGGCGATCACGTGGCCTCCTTGTCCGGCGCGTTCCCTTCGGGCGGAGCAGCCGCCGGTCCGGCACCGTGCAGTACGGGGAGCCGCCAGGGACGGAAGGGACGCCCTTGGGGATCGAAGACGCGGGAGAACAGCTCGTAGAACTCAAGACGCAGCGCCTGCACTCCGGCGACCAGCGCCTCCAGCGCGAACGCGAGCGCGTTGCCGACGACGAAGAGCGCCACCGCCGCGACAAGGGTCACCCCGCCCATGCGCGCGAGCGCCGTGGTGCCCTGCCACACGACCGCGGCCAGCGCTGCATGCGTGAGCCCGAAGGCCGCGAGTCGTGCGAAGGAGACGACGTTCGATCCGATGCGCAGCACCCCGTCGAAGAGCTGGACACCGACTTGAACGGCCCCTCCCGGACCGCCACCGGTCGCGGCGAACAGCCCCGAACCCGCCAGGGCGAGGCCCGCGCAGGCGACCGCGGCGCCCGCGAACAGAACACCGACGTGACCCAGCCACAGTGCGCCGCCCATCACGACGAGGCCGAGGTAGAGCATCGCCCCGGCGACGCCGGACAGGGCGTACAGGGCGCCCGTCGGCCCCCCTTCCCGCCAGCGGTTCGCGATCCCCGCCCCGTACGCCACCGCGAGCAGCACGGCGCCAAGACCCACGGCGGCGGCCAGGAGTCGCAGGGGATCGTGCAGCGGATTCAGCCAGAGCACCGGGAGAACTCCGGTCGGACCGAAGAACTCTCCGTAGGCCATGCCCGCCAGCGTGCTGGTCACCCCGGCCCCGACGACGAACGGCCACAGCCCGCGCAGCGGCTCCGCCCGGCGGGGACGGCCGAGCCACAGGGACAGCCCGGCGAGGAGCAGCAGCGCCCCGTGCCCGGCGTCGCCGAACATCACCCCGAACATGACCACGTAGACGATGCCCGCGGGCACGCTGGGGTCAAGATCCGCGTACGGCACCGTCCCGTAGGTGCGCACCAGCCCCGCGAACGAGCGCCGCACCGCGCCGGCGCCGCCCAGCAGGGTCGGCGGGTCCACTCCGCGCGGCGTGCGCAGGGGCACCAGCGCGCCTCCCACCCCGGCGAGACGCTCTGCGGTCGCCGGGACATCCGCGGCCGGACACCAGCCGGCCAGTGCCACGGCGGCACCACGCCGCACCGCACTGCCCAGGCGCTCCTCGAGCTGCGCCTCACCCGCCAGCAGATCGGCGCGGCCCGCACGCTCCAGCGCGTCGAGATCCAGCGGCACGGCACTGAGGACGGCGCATTCCGGCGCGGCGCGCGAGGCCCGCAACCGACGGGCCGCGGACCCGGGCGCGGTCTGTGGCGCGTCCGGCCCGCCGCCCCCGTCGGCGCGGTCGATCTCGACACACCCGGCGTCGGCGACCCGCACCAGAACGTCCCGCAGCGCCGCACGTGGCGCGACGATCGCCACCCGACGCATCCGCACCGGCACCATCGGCTCAGGCCGGAGCATCGAAGGCACCGATCCGCCCGCCGCCCCGTGCGGCCAGCTCCAGCGCGCCACGCACCCGCCAGGCGTCCGCGCAGAGCACCGCCGCGGCGCCGACCACCGGTGCGCAGCCAAGCCGGGCCCCGCGCGTCAGGCCCCGTCCGCCCTCGTCGAGCCGCTGCCACCACCGCAGCTCGGCCCGCCACAGCTCTGCCGCGCTGTCGACGCCGGCCAGGGCCCAGCGGGCGGCGGGCGGCAGGTGCCGCCGGAAGTCGGGATACGACGACGCGGCCATGGCACTCGTACCGAGCAACCGGCCCGCCCGCGCCGCGACCGCGCCCGGCAACGAGCGGCGGGCGACGAACGTTTCGCGGCCCACCAGCAGCGCGAGCCGCCCCGCCGCCCAGCGCGCGGCCTCCGGGACGGCCATCGCCGTGCGCACCGCGGCCGAGACCCGCATGCCGACCGCCACCGCCGCCGGGGTGGCGGCTCCCGGATCACCCCAGGCGGACGAGGCCAGCGCGGCCCACAACTCCTGGGGCGAGCGGGTGCGGGCCAGCCGGGGCCAGACGGTCGCCAGTGTGCCCAGCCGGTACGGCGACGGGACCGGCCCGCTGTCCGTCAACGTGCGCAGATGGTCCTCCGTATTGGCGATCTCGAACCCGCAGGCGAGCAGCCGCAGGGCGGTCACACCGCTCGCCGGCTGCCAGCCGGCCAGCACCCGCAGATGCCACACCAGGGTTTCGCCCACCGCCCGCTGAGCCTCGGCCAAAGACGCCTCGGACGGCAGATCGTGCCCATAGGGAGAAGCGCTCAGGTACCGCACGGCCGCGTCCAGACCCGGAGCCGAGGCCACCTCCTCGGCTCGTTCCGCACCGAGAGCGCGGGAGAGCATGGCTTTGGCCCGCGTCACCCCCGCCACCCATCCGGCGCCCATCAGGGACCTCGCTTCGGTGGCCGTGAGTCCGGCACGTCAGGCGACGTCTTCCTGCTCGCGCCCCGGTTCCTGGGCGACCGGGGAGTCGCGGGTGTTTCGATGTCTTCGATCACCAGCCGCGCCACCCGGTCCAGGAGCCCCGGCATCCGCGCCTGGGCCCGGGAACGCATCTCGGCCTCGTTCCGCTCCGCGGTGGCGAGCAACTCCGCCGCCTCGGCCTCCGCGGCGCGGCGGACCCGGGCCGCGGCCTGCGCCCGCACCTCGTCGGCCCGCGCCCGTGCCCGCCCCACGATCGTGTCGGCCTGCCGCTCGGCGTCCCGCCGTCTGTCCGCCGCCACGCGGGCGGCCTCTTCACGGATGCGCCGCGCCTCGGCCTCGACCTCCTCCAGCAGGGACAGCGGCGGCGTCAGCTCGGCGGCCAGCTCGGCGGCGCGGTCTGCCGGGACACCCCCGGGCGCCGCCCGGCCCGGCGAGCCGACCGGACGGAACCGCAGCAGGAAATCCCGGAATCCGGCCACGAGCTCTCCCCATGGTCATGGTTTGCGGCCTCTTGACCCAAGTGTCCGCAGTCGGACCGTCCCTGTCGCGCCGGACTGGACCGTCCACGTGCCTCTGACCCGGCGGCGTGGCCGCCCGACACGCCGCCTGGACCGCCGCACTCGTCGTCTCTTGGCCGCGCGTTCGTCTCACAGCCGCTCCGGCACGACGGCGATCGGACATGCGCAGTGGTGCAGTACGGCGTGGCTGACCCGGCCGAGCTGCAGACCGGTGTGGTCAGGGCGGCGGAGGGCTCCGACCACCAGCAGATCGGCGCGCTCCGACATGTCCAGCAGAACCTGGTAGGCGCGCCCCTCGACCACATCGCGGTGGCATGTGATCGCGTCGTCTTCGCGCTCGATCGGGTCCAGCACCTCGTTGAGGATGCGGCTCGCCTGCTCCTCGTAGAGCAGGGTGGTGGCCTCATGCGCGCGCAGCGTCCGGCCCGTGTGCCGCTCCGCCGGGCACAGCCAGGTCCGTACGGCCTGCACTTCGGCGTTCCGCGCCCGTGCCTCATGGAAGGCGAACCGCGCCGCCGCCGAGCCCTCCGCGGGGTCGCCGACCGCGAGGACGACGCGCCCGAAGGCACCCTCGCGGTTCCGCTCCCCGCCACGGACCACCACCACCGGACACATGGCACGCGCCGCCACCGCCAGGCTGACCGACCCCAGGAGCGAACCGGCGAGCTCGCCTCTGCCGTGGGACCCGGTGACCACGGCGTACGCCTCACGGCTCTCTGCCAGCAGGGCTGTCACGGTGTCTTCTGCCAGCGCTTCACCGCAGGCCTTCACATCCGGGTTGCGCAGCGTCACGCGTTCCATGGCGGACGCGGCGATGCGTTCGGCCAGGATCTCCCCGGAGGGTGGGCGGCCGGTACCGAAGAAGGGCAGGCCCCCCTCGTACCGCTCCCAACGAGAGGCGTGGACCAGACGCAGGGGCAGCCCATGACGTGCCGCTTCGTCGACGGCCCAGTCCACCGCCTGCAGACTCGACTCCGATCCGTCGACCCCCACGACCAGCGACAGCGACATCATCCCCACCGCCTTCCTGCGGGGCTCGTCCCTCTTGGGTACCCGCATGTCCACAGTGGCACCGACCGGGCCCATGCGGATGGGCGGACCGGACCTCGGGCGGGGAACGGTCGGCCCTGGTCCTCTTGGCCGTGCGGTGGTGTTATGGAAGTGGCACCGAGGGCGAGAACAGACACGGAGAAGCGGCGTGAAGTCGCGCACCGTGCAATCCGGGCCCACGAGAAGCGGGCAGCCCTCGGCGCCGTATGCCTTCCGCGCTCGCCCCTTCCGCGTTCGCCCCTTCCGCGTTCGCCCCTTCCGCGTGCGCGGCGCCTTCTCATCCTTTGACGACACCGAGGGGGATCAGCCGGGCGACGATTCTGGCGAGCCCGGCGCCTTCGGTGGCGGCGGCCACCGCGTCGACGTCCTTGTACGCGGCGGGGGTCTCCTCGGCCAGCCCGCGCAATGAGGACGGTCGGACGGCGACGCCCCGGGATTCCAGCTCGTCGCGGAGCTGTTGGCCACGGACCTGGCGCAGTGCTTGGTGGCGGCTCCACACACGTCCCGCGCCGTGGCAGGCGGACGCGAACGCGTCGTTCTCCGGGGTGCCGACCATGACGTATGAGGCGGTTCCCATGGTGCCGGGCACCAGGACGGGGTGTCCGGTTTCGGCGAGGTCCTCCGGCAGGCAGGGACGGCCGGGAGGGAGGGCCAGGGTGGCGCCTTTGCGGTGGACACACAGTCGGCGCGGCACACCTCCTACCTCGTGGATTTCGATCTTGGCCATGTTGTGTGAGACGTCGTACACCAGGTCAAGACCCACCCCGACAGTCGAGGTGAATGACCGGCGCGCGGCCTCGGTGAGCAGTTGCCGATTGGCGCGTGCGTAGTTGGCCCCGGCTGCCATCGCGCCGAGGTAGGCCTGGCCGGGCGGCGATGCCACGGGCGCGCACGCCAGCTGGCGATCCGGGAGATCAACGGCACGGGCGTAGGGCGACCGGTCCATGACGCGGACGTGGTCGGCACACACCTGGTGTCCCAGACCGCGTGAGCCGCAGTGGATCATCACGCACACCTGAGTGGCCCGCAGGCCGAAAGCGGCCGCCGCCCGGGGGTCGTACACCCGGTCCACGGCCTGTACCTCAAGGAAGTGGTTGCCCGAGCCCAGGCTGCCCACCTGGAGCAGCCCCCGGTCCACGGCCCGCTGCCCGACCTGCGACGGGTCGGCACCGGCCAGGCTCCCGTGGTCCTCGCAGCGCACCAGGTCGCGGGCTGTGCCGTGGCCACGTTCCACGGCGTACCGGGCGCCATGGGCGAGGAGCTTCTCCATCTCCGCGCGGCCGGACAACTTCCACAGGCCGCCGCGCCCCGCACCGCGCGGAATGATGTCGCCGAGTACGTCCATCAGTCTCCGCAAGCGAGGGGCCAGCTCCGCACGCTCGATGTCGGCGGCCAACAGCCGGACACCGCAGGAGATGTCGAACCCCACCCCTCCCGGCGAGACCACGCCCCCGGCATCGATGTCCGTGGCGGCGACCCCGCCGATCGGGAAGCCGTAACCCCAGTGCACATCGGGCATGGCGAAGGAGGCGCGGACGATGCCGGGCAGCATCGCCACGTTCACCACCTGCTCCAGCGCCCTGTCCCCGGCCGCCTGCGGCAGCAGCTCTCGGCTGGCGAAGACGATCCCGGGAACTCTCATCCGGTCCTGCTGGTCAATGCGGAAGCGAAACGGGCTCTCCTCCGTCATCGTGATGTCCATGTCCGTCATCCTCGTTGGAGTCGGGGTCCCTCCGCCGAGCCTCGATCGTGCTGGGCTTACACGTCGAGTGTCACCGAACACCGCCAGCCGTCCGGCCCGCGACCGCATTCCAGACCGTGGAGAGTGACCGCTTTCGGCGCGGCACCCGTCGCCGGGAGCGACCTGGTGTCCGCCATGTGCAGGCGGGTCCGCACACCGCCCGGGACGGCGGTCAGTTCCATGTCGACCGGGATCTCGTCCGCAGTGTCGAGCCAGTAGACGACCTCTTCCAGCAGGGCCGCCAACAGGTCCTCGTCCGTGTTCGCCCGCACCACGACATCCCGGTTGCGGACACCTGTCGCGCCTGTCAGGTCCAGGAACGACGTGCAGACCCCTCGTACCGCCTGCGTCAGGCACTCCTCCCGGGTCGGGGCCCAGGCCTCAACCCGGAGGTCCGCGGTGTGGGGAACACTACGGTGCCCACCGCGCCGCATGGCATTGTGCGGCCGCATCCGGCTCACCCTTCTGATGCGCGAGTGCTCCGTATTCCCATCATGGCGTGCCGGGAATGGGCTGTTCTGAGAACCGAACCAGGTTCACAATCGGAGCATACGGTGCAGTGCGAGGGTGAGTTCATCGAGCTTCTCCTCGGCGTGGACCGGGTCCGCCCGGGTGGCGGTAGTGATGCAGTGGCGTATGTGGTCGTCCAGGAGTCCGAGGGCGACTTGCTGCAGGGCGTGGGTGACGGCGCTGATCTGGGTGAGTACGTCGATGCGGTACCGATCGTCGGCGACCATGCGGGTGACGCCGCGGGTCCGGCCTTCGATCTTGTGGAGCCGGTCCAGGTGGTCGGGCTTGTGACTGGTGTATCCAGGCGGTGCCGGTTCCCGGGGGGCGTGGTGGTGGACGGTGGTCATCGCGGTGGGTCTTCTTCTCGGGTGCCGCTCGCGGTCTGATGGCGGTGCGCGGTGAACTCCTCGTGCGGCTCGACGAGGGCGTGTGTGGCGAGTGGCTGCGGGGTGGTGCGCCAGTGGCGTAGGCGGTTGGAATTGGTGACGACCGACAGGGAGGACAGGGCCATGGCGGCGGCGGCGATGACGGGGCTGAGGCGGATGCCCCACAGGGGGTAGAGGGCGCCGGTGGCTACGGGGACGCCGATGGCGTTGTAGATCAGGGCGAAGAACAGGTTCTGGCGGATGTTGCGCATGGTGGCCCCGGAGAGCCGGATCGCCGTGACGACGCCGGTGAGGGAACCGGAGATGAGGGTGATGTCGGCGGCCTCGATGGCGACGTCGGTGCCGGTGCCGATGGCGAGTCCGACGTCGGCGGCGGCCAGGGCGGGGGCGTCGTTGATGCCGTCGCCCACCATGCCGACCGTGCGGCCTTCGCCCTGCAGACGGCGGATCTCATCCGCCTTGTGCTCGGGCAGCACCTCGGCCAGCACCCGGGCCACGCCGACCTGGCGGGCGATGGCCTGGGCGGTGCGGGCGTTGTCGCCGGTGATGATGACGACGTCCAGGCCGAGCCGCTGCAGGGCGGCGATGGCGGCGGCGGAGTCGTCCTTGACGGTGTCGGCGACGGCGAGCACCCCGGCGGGTGCTCCGTCGACGGCGGCGAGTACGGGGGTCTTGCCCTGGGCCGACAGGTCGGCCGCGACGCGGTCGAGCGGACCGGTGTCGATGTGGGCGTCGCGGAGCAGGCGGGCGGTGCCGACCAGGATGGCGTGGCTGTCGGCGGTGGCGCGGACGCCTTTGCCGGTGACCGAGTCGAAGGCGTCGGCTGTCGGGAGGTCCAGGCCCCGCTGCCGGGCGCCGACCACGATCGCGGTTGCGAGGGGGTGTTCGCTCATCTCCTCGGTGGCCGCCACGAGCGCCAGCAGTTCCCGCTCGCCGTAGCCGTCGGTCGGGTGCACATCGGTGAGGACGGGCTTGCCCGCGGTGACGGTGCCGGTCTTGTCCAGGACCACGGTGTCGAGCTTGTGGGCGGTCTCCAATGCCTCGGCCGAGCGGATGAGGATGCCCGCCTGTGCGCCTTTGCCGGTGCCGACCATGACCGACAGGGGGGTGGCCAGGCCCAGCGCGCAGGGGCAGGCGATGATCAGTACGGCGACGGCGGAGACCAGGGCGAGGGTCAGGGCCGGGGGCGGGCCGAGGGTGAACCAGGCGGCGAAGGTGGCGACCGCGATGGCGATCACGGCGGGGACGAAGTAGGCGGAGACGGCGTCGGCGAGCCGCTGGATGGGGGCCTTGGATGCCTGGGCCTGCTGAACGAGGCGGATGATCTGGGCCAGCATGGTGTCGGCGCCGACCTTGGCCGCGCGCATCCGCAAGGATCCGGTGCCGTTGACGGTGGCGCCGATGACGGTGTCCCCGGGGTGTTTGGTGAGCGGCATCGGTTCGCCGGTGACCATGGATTCGTCCACGGCCGAGGAGCCGGTCAGGACTTCGCCGTCGACCGGCACCTTCTCCCCGGGGCGGATCAGCAGCTCGTCGCCGACCGCGACGGTGTCGACCGGGATCTCCACCGGGGTGCCGTCGCGCATCACGCGGGCGGTGCGGGCTTGCAGCCCGAGCAGGGCCCGGATGGCCTCGCCGGTGCCTGCCTTGGCCCGGGCCTCCAGCAGCCGGCCCAGCAGGATCAGGGTGAGGATCACCCCGACCGCCTCGTAATACACCGCGCGGACCCCGGCCGGGAACCAGCTGGGGGCGAGGGTGACCAGCAGGCTGTAGCCGTAGGCGGCCGTGGTGCCCAGGGTGATCAGGGAGTTCATGTCGGCCGAGCGGTGCCACAGGGCCAGCCAACCGGTGGTGTGGATCGGACGGCCGGTGTAGAACATCACGGGCGTGATCAACGCCAGCTGGAACCAGTGGTTCAGCATCCATCCCGGCACCCACGTAGCGCCGAACAGTTCATGCGCCATGACCGCGACGAGAACCGGCAGCGTCAGCACCGCACCCACCGCGAACCGCCGGGTCAAGTCCGCGATCTCCCCACGCCGCTCGGCGGCCTCCACCGCCTCCGTGTCCGCCGCGCTCTCGCCCTCCGGTGGCGAGCTGCCCGGCCTGGCTGTGGTGGGCGGAGCCTGGCCGGCGTCAGGGGAGGTCTGCCGGCCCGGGGGTGCGGCCGGGTCGACCAGCAGCGTTCCGTGGATCATGTTCATGCCGCACGCGAACCCGAAGGCCCCGGCCCTTGGGGGCCTCAGCCGCACGGTGGTGCGCGCGTGGGCGGGCAGGCTCGCACTGACCCGCAGGTCAGGGAAGACCACCCGTGAGGTGCACTCCCCGGACTCCCGCCGGTCGAAGACCAGCTCCACCGGCGTGCCCTGGCGCACCCGGATGACGTTCGGGCTGTAGCCGCCGCGCACCGTGATTCCGACGCGCTGCACCCCACCCTCGAGGGTTGCCGTGCGGACCCGGCGCGGCCCGAAGAAATACCGGCCCAGCCCGGCGACCACGACAACGGCGGCGGCGACGACCACGAGATCCAGGGTGTTCATGGCAGGCATTCCCTTCCCGCCCCCAACCCAGCCTCGCTCGCCGGCACGGGTACCCGGTAGGCGCTGATCGGCCCACTGGCCGGGGACTGGCAGGCCCCAGCACTCGCGCCGAGGCAGAGCGACGATGACAGCAGGGAAAGGTGCCCCGACTGACCTGGGGAAGTGAGGCGGGAATGATGTTCTGGTACGGCCATGGCATGAACGGTTGGGGCTGGTTCGCGATGTTGATCAGCACGGTGGTGTTCTGGGGGCTGATCATCGCCATCGGCGTCCTGCTCTACCGGGCCCTGGTTCGCCCCACCCCGCCCGGCACAGGCCCCACCGCCGGGCACAAGACGCCCGGGCCCACCGGCCCCGAGCAGATCCTCGCCGAGCGGTACGCACGCGGCGAGATCGACGACGAGGAATACCACCGCCGCCTGGCCACCCTCCGAGGATCGCCACCAAGCGCACCATCCCCCTAGCCGCCCCCGCCTCCGCCCGCGCCCCGTGCCTTCCACCGGGAGGTCACCATGACCGCACCCACAACCCACCGCCCCGGCGCCCACGCCTGGCGCACGGTGAACATCAGCCTCGTCGAACGCGCCGGCCGCGTCCTGGTAGGCCTGGCCGCCGCCGTCCTCGCGATCGTCCTGCTCACCACCGCCGACGGCGCGCTTGCCGTCGTACTGGAGGTGCTGCTGCTCTTGGCCGGGCTCGACCTGCTGATCACGGGCGCGACCGGGCACTGCCCGCTGTACGCCACGCTCGGCCACGTGCCCCGGACCCGACGGAGAGGGCCATGAGCACCCCCCCACACACCCGGCGAGGACAACCGGAGCAAGCACGGATGGCTGATGCTCGCCTGCTGCGTCCCGATGATCATTGCCGTGATCGTCCTGGTCGCCACCGGCGTCCTCAGCACCGGCTTCCTGGTCATCGCGATCATGTGCGTGGCCATGATGGCCGTGATGATGCGCGGCGTGGACCAAGGCGGCGACCGCCGCTCATGACCGCTGTGAGGGCGTGATGGCCGCGAACACGCTGATCGGCGCAACGCCCCTGGACCGGATTCTCGCCCTGCTGGGGGCAGCCCATCGGCCTGATGCGCCGGCCTGGCTGCGGCAGCTGCCTGCCGTGCAGGTCCTGCGGCGGGCATGGGTCCAGCAGTATCACCGAGGCGGCGAACACGGCCAGGGGGCGCGCTGGCGGGAGGGCAAAGACCTCCCGCCGGGCAGACTCCGGCTGGTCAGCCCGCACGATACGGACGCACGTTGCGCGGTCAAGCGTGGCATGGTCTGGGACGGCTACAAGGTCCACTACAGCGAGACCTGCGATACCGGTCTTCCTCACCTGATCGTGAACGTGCCCACCACGCACGCCGCGGCGGACGACTCCCGCCTGGTCGCAACCGTCCACGAACACCTGGAACGGCGCGGGGCGAAACCAGGAGAGCACCTGGGGGGTGTGGGAGGCCCCCGATCGCTGGCTCGGCGCCGGGACCCTCCGCTTCGGCGACCGCGAGCTGCGTGTCGTCCCCACTCCCGGACACACCAAGGGCCATGTGGTCTTCCTGGACGAACAGCGGGGGCTGCTGTTCTCCGGGGATCACGTCCTGCCGCACATCACCCCGTCCATCGGCTTCGAACTGGCCGAGCCCGGTGGCCGTCCGCTCGCCGACTACCTGGACTCGCTGCGGCTGATGACCCGCTACGCCGACGCCCGCCTGCTGCCCGCGCACGGACCCGTGGCCGACAGCGCCCACACCCGGGTCGCCGAACTGCTCGTGCACCACGACGAACGGCTGGCCAAGAGTCTGGCGGCTCCGACGTACCGCACGTTCACCGGTCTGGTGGTCGGCCTGATCGCACAGACATGCCTGCCGGTCCTGGCCCGGCTGTGGCAGCCACGCCATATCGGCAAACTCGCCCACGCACGGGAGATGGCAGAACTGATCGCCGCACGCTATCCCGGCCGGACTGTGCACGTGGTGGGCGACGCCGCCTACGTCGGCGAGTATCTGCGTGGTCTGGGCGAAACACTGACATGGACCAGTCGGCTGAAGGTCACGTCCGTACTGCACGAGCTCGCCCCGCCCCGCACGGAGAAGAAAGGCCGGCCCCGCACCAAGGGAAACCGGCTGGGAACCCCGGCCGACCTCGCGGCCACCGCGACCTGGCGAACCACACAGGTCGCCGCTACGGACGCACCGACACCGTGCAGATCACCGAGGTCATCTGCCTGTGGTACGGCTCCTTCCACACCCGCACCATCCGCGTCGTCCTCGTCCGTGACGACAAGCCCGCAGTTCCCACGGTGACGACCGCGGCTACGGCGTGCCCCTGGTCACCACCGACCTCACCACCAGCGCCGAGGACCTGGTGGCCCGCTACGCGGCACGCTGGTCCATCGAGCAGGCCTTTGCCGACGCCCGCCAGGTCCTCGGCATCGGCGAAGTCCGCAACCGCCTGCCCCAAGCAGTCCGGCGCACCGTCCCCTTCGGACTGACCTGCTACAGCCTGGTCACCCTCTGGTACACGCTGCACGGACACGCGCCTGCAGACGCCGCAGAACACCGGGCAGAAACCCGAGCCGTGCTCGCAGCCTGGGCAGCCGCCGGAACCTGATCACTCAAAACCGCGAAACACGAGGGGTGGTGCGGACGCCGTCCGGTCCGATCGATCGGTGTTCTTCAGTCCCGGTAGTCGGGAGCCACGCGCTCCAAAAGGCGAAGTAGGGCGGCCCAGGCCAGGTCGTAGGCATCGTCGTCCTGGTAGTCCGACTCGCCTGTCTCTCCGTTGAGCTGGCGTGCCGTGTAATCGCATACCGTCGGATCGGGCAGGACGACGGCGCTGCCGCCCGACTGGGCCTCGACTTGGATCTGGCAGGCCTTGTCGAGGTAGTACATGCGCAGGAACGCCTGCGCCGCGCTGCTGCCGACGGTGAGCAGACCGTGGTTGCGCAGGATCATCACGGGGTGGGTGCCGAGGTCGTTGACGAGGCGTTTCTGCTCGTCGAGATTGAGCGCCACCCCCTCGTAGTCGTGGTAAGCGACGCGGTTGTAGAACTCCATGGAGATCTGGTTGAGCGGCAGCAGGCCCTCGGACTGCGCGGCGACGGCGCAGCCTGAGCGGGAGTGGGTGTGCAGCACGCACTGGGCGTCGGGCCGCGCTTTGTGGACGGCACTGTGGATGACGAACCCCGCGGGGTTGACGCGATGAGGCGTCGGGTCCACGGCGTTGCCGTCGAGGTCGATCTTGACCAGGTTCGAGGCGGTGATCTCCTCGAAGAGCAGGCCGTACGGGTTGATCAGGAAGTGGTGGTCGGGGCCGGGCAGGCGCAGCGAGATGTGCGTGAAGATGAGGTCGGTCATTCGGAAGTGCGCGACGAGCCGGTAGACCGCGGCGAGTTCGCGGCGGAGGAGCAGTTCCTCTTCGGCGATGGTGTCGGTCACTGAGCATCCTTGACTGCGTGAGGAGAGACGGTCGAAGCGGCGGGCTTCGCGGTGGAAGGGGAGGCCGTGTTCGTGAGTGGCCGGGCGACGGCGCCCGCCGGCTCGCGGCCTTCGAGTACGTCGGCCACATAGCCTGCGGCCATGCGAAAGGGCCGGGTGCGTGCCTGGGGCGAGTACCACGCGGCGTGGGGGTTGATGATCACGTTGTCGTGAGCCAGCAGCGGCTCGTCGGCGGGCGGCGGCTCCATCGGGAGTACGTCGAGCGCCGCACCGGCCAGTCGCCCGCTCGCGAGCGCGGCGGCGACGGCCTTGTGGTCGACGAGACCGCCGCGTGAGACGTTGACCAGGTACGCACCGGGCTTCATCGCGGCCAACGATTTTGCACCGATGATCCCTTCGGTGGCGGGCGTCAGCGGCAGGTGCAGGCTGACCGTGTCCGCGGTGGCGAGCAGTTCCGCGAGATCGTCGTGGCGCGTCACGGCCTGCCTGCCGAATGCGGCGGCGGGTGCCGTTGGATCGTATGCCGTGACCCGCATGCCCAGGGCCGCGGCCCGTTCCGCCACCGCCTGTCCGATCCTGCCGAACCCGACGAGCCCGAGCACGCTCCCGGCGACGGTGCGCGGCCGGGCCCTCAGCACGTCCCAGTGCCCCTGCCGCACCGAGCGGTCCAGCACGGTCACCTGACGCAGTTGACCGAGGACGAAGGCCACCGTGTGCTCGGCGACCTCGCTCGTGCAGTAGCCCGCGCTGGTGGTCACCCAGGCTCCGGCGGCCGTGACCGCATCGAGGGGAATGTGGTCGTAGCCGGTCGCGGTGACCGCGACGATCCGCAGGTCGGGCAAGGCTGCCACCTGCTGTGCGGTCAGAGCGGTCTTCGGACCCAGCAGCAGGGCAACGATGCCGGGGCCGCTGGGCACACACTCGGCCCGGCTCACTTCCACCGGCAGGCCGTACAGTTCCTCGGCCACGTCCTTGAGATCGCCGAACGAGTCGAGAAGTACGACCCGCGGCAGCTCGCCCGCGGGCGTCCGGTCGGGGCCGTGCGAGGTCATATCCGGTCTTCTTGAGGTCGCGGGTGACTGAGGAGGGCCACCAGTGTGCGGGCGTCGCCCAGGGTTTCGAGGCGGCCGACGGCGTCGGCCACCGCCTCGGTCCGCGCGGAGGGCAGGGCGCGGGAGGCGAGCTCGTGGAACTTGGCGGTGACGGCGTGGCCGTCGAGGGGATTGGTCGCGGAGCCAAGCGGGTCGGTCACCTGCTTCCGGTGTACCGCGCCGGTCCGGGTCGTGAGGGTGACGACGGGCTCCGTATCGCGGTCCATCGACCGATCGACCTCCAGCACGACCCGGTCCAGGACGGAACTCACATGCGGGGAGTGCCGGTTCTCCGCGCCGTAGGCACCAAGGCCCGCGCCGCCCAGTGCGATGCGCGCCGCGACCGCGTACGGCAGGCTCAGCTGCGCCGCGGGCAACGTCGAGACATCGGTGCCGCCGCACATCCCGTGGACGGCGGGATCGAGCCGCACGTGGACGCCGACCACGTCGTCGGCGGTCAGACGGTGGGTGTCGAGGATCTCGCCCACGGCGTCGATCGAGGAGTGGGTGGAGCGGCAGGAGGCGTAGGGCTTCAGCGAGCACCGGGAGATCCGCCATGTCCGGCCCAGGCCGGCGGTGAGCGCGGCGGGGTCGGCGCTGGTGGGCGCCAGCGTGCGCAGGAAGCCGCCCCAGACGTCACCGAACACCTGAGCGGGCCCGGTGACGCCGTGCGCGGCGAGCAGGGCCGCGGTGACCCCGGCCTCGGCCGCCCGCCCCGCGTGCAGCCGTTTGCTCATGGCGCCGTCGTGTACGAACGCCCAGATGCCGCCGCCGAAGCTGCCGGCCAAGGCGAGCGCGTGCGCCGTCTGCTCCACCCCGAGACCGAGGATGGCGGAAGCGGCGGCGGCGCCGCCGAACGGTCCACAGGTCCCGGTGGAGTGCCAGCCCGCCTCGTTGTGCGGCCAGTAGCCGCCGCACGCTTCCAGGACTCTGCGGGCCACGTCGTAGCCGACGACGACCGCGGTGAGCAGGTCCGCTCCGGACACCGGGGCGGGCGTGGCGGCGACGGCCGCGAGCGCGGCGGGCACGACGACGGCGCCCGAGTGGTCGCAGCCGCCCGCGTCGTCCAGTTCGAGGGCGTGCGCGGACACGCCGTTGACCAGGGCCGCGCCACGCGGGGACAGCGCGATCCCGGTGCCCCACACGCAGGCGTCGGCGCCGGGCTCGGTGGCGGTGAGCATGCGCAGCAGGGCGGTGGTCTCGGTGCTGTCCGCTCCGGCCAGGGCGGCCCCGAGCGTGTCCAGGAGGTGATGCCTGGCCTTGTCGACGACGGCCGCGGGCAGGTCGTCGAACCGGGTGGTGGCGGTGAAGCGGGCCAGCGCGGCGAGAGGGTCGCTCGCACGGAGCGGCTCCTTGGCTGCTGCCGTGACCGTCATGAAACTCCTTGCGTGAGCCGTGCGAACACTTCGGAGGGGTGGTCGGCTTCGTTGTTCTCGTGGGTGGCCGACCACCAGGCGGCGACCTCGCCTGCCGTGGCGATCCATACGTCGTCATGACCACGGATGTGCGTGAGCAGCTCGCGGACCAGGGCGATCCGTCCGGGGGTGCCGGTGACTTCGGGTTGCAGCCGCAGGACGTAGCAGAGGCCGAAGCGGCGGTAGGCGGCGAACTCGGTGGTCCAGTTGCCCAGTACCTCGCGGTAGGAGGCGATCCGCGACTGTCCGGCGGGGAAGGCCGGGTCCAGATTGAAGAAGAAGTAGGGGTGGTCCTCCAGCTCGTGGTGGACCGGGATCTCGACCAGCCGCCGCGAGGCTCCGGCTCCGGCCGGGTGGAGATGGGGCAGGTCGTCCCCTCGCAGGGAGGAGGACCAGGTCAAGCCCATCTGCACGAGCACTTCGGGCAGTCCGGGGGCCCATTCGCCTTCGGGTATGCGGAATCCTCTGGGGTGGTGTCCGATGACCTCGGCGAGGGCGTCGCTGCCGCGCTCGACGACCGCGCGCTGACCCGTCAGGTCGAGCAGGTCGAAGTTCTCGTGTGCATGGCCGTGGTTGGCGATCTCATGACCGGCTCGGGCGATCTCCCGGACCAGGCCGGGATGGTTCTCGGCCTGGCGGCCGGGCACGAACCAGGTGGTACGTAGGCCCAGTTCGCCGAAGGTCCGCAGCAGCCGGTCGACGCCGCGCGTGGCGCCGTAACGTCCCACCGAGAGCGTCTTGGCCCGCCGGGCGATGTCCGGGGACGAGGCGAGCAGGGGCAGTTCAGCGTCGAAGTCGATGCTGACCACGACCGCGCAGCGGGCGCCGCCTGGCCAGCGGACTGCCGGGGACATCGGTTCAGACATCGCGACCGGCTCCCTGCAGAGCGGTCGACACCGTCGGGCGTGACCACCACTCGGCCACCTCGCCACAGGTGGCGAACCAGACGTCGCCGCTGGAGCGCATGTGCCCGAGGAGACGTTCGAGCAGTAGCAGGCGGCCGGGCTTCCCGGAGACCTTCGGATGGAACAGGGTGGTCATGCACAGCCCCTCGGCGTGGTGGCCGTCGAACTCGCGTATCCAGTTGTCGAGCGTCAGCTCGTAACTGGCGATGCGGTCCTGACCGGCCGGATAGTCCGGGTTGCGGGTGTAGGCGAGGGAGGCGTAGTCGTCCAGGTCCCAGCGGGCCGGGATCTCCACCAGCGAGGTGGCCCTGCCGTCGATCTCGTGCAGGTACGGGCGGTCGTCGCCACGCATCGAGCTGGAGTAGGCGAATCCTGCCTCCACCAGCAGCCGGGGCGTTTCGGGATGCCAGTCGCCGGAGGGCGTACGGAAGCCGACCGCGGGGGCGCCGAGCACCTCGCGGAAGATCTGCTGGCTGCGGGAGATCACCTCGGCCTGCTGCTCGGGCTCCAGGTCCCAGTATCGCTCGTGCTGATAGCCGTGGTGGGCCATCTCGTGGCCGCGTTCCACCACCGCGCGGCAGGCCTCGGGCCAGGTCTCGACGACCCACGCCGGGGTGAAGAACGTCGCCGGGACGCCGGCCTCGTCGAGCAGGTCCAGAATCCGGGGCAGCGCCCGGTACGGCCCGTAGGCGCCCAGTGCGAAGTAGCTGGGCTTGCGCCAGATGGAGCCGTTGAGCATCGCGTCGCCCGTGGGCCCGTCGAGGTCGAAGGCGAGCGCGACCGCGCTCTGGTGGCCGGCGGGCCAGAAGCCCTCGGCGGCGTCGGGGTCGGTTGTGGTCACACGTGGTCCTGAGGAAGAGGGAACGGTCGGAGGGGCTGCGTTGCCGCGGGGTCCCGTGCGACGGAACCCCGCGGCGTCCGGTCAGCCCTTGCTTCCGTTCAGGGCCGGGGTGAGGACGGCGTACTTCATGCCGTTCGTGGTGAGGATCCGCTCGTAAGTGCCCTTCTTCACCAGGGTGTTCATGGCCTTGAGGACGGCGCCGGACATGTTGGAGTCGCCCTTCTTCATGACGATTCCGAAAGGCGTCGACTTCAGCGGTGACAGGACCGACTCGTACTTGCTGGGGTCCTGCTTCTCGAAGTACGCCAGGTTCTCGGCGCCCTGGATCGCGAGGTCGGCACGTCCCTGTTCCAGCTGGAGACGGGCCGCGGAGCCCGAGTCGGTCGGCAGCAGCTCGATCGCGGCCTTGCCCGCGCCGGAACAGTTCTTCTTGTCGAAGTCCTGTGCCTGCTGGTAGTAGTCCGTCTTCTTGCTGACCGCCAGTGTCTTGCCGCAGGCGTCGGAGGGCTCGGTGTACTTGGCCACGTTGCTCTGGAGGGTGTAGAAGCGGCCCTGGGAGCCGAAATAGTCGATGAAGTCGACGGTCTTCTGACGTTCTACGGTGTCGGACAGACCCGACATGACAAGGTCGACCCGGCCGGTCTGCACGGAGTTGAGCAGCTGGTCGAAGGACTGCTGGACGATCTGGACCTTCACGCCGAGCTGCTTGGCGAGTGCGTTCGCGAGCTCCACGTCGACGCCGACGACGTTCTTGGTCTTCTCGTCGATGTACTCCATCGGCGGGAAGTCCGGGGACATGCCCACCCGCAGTGTGCCGGACTGGGCCACGGCGGCGGGCAGTCCGTTCTTCGATGCCTTGTCACTGGCGGCATCGCCGGTGCCGCAGGCGGAGGCGAGCAGGACGGTACCCACCGCGAGCAGAGGCAGGGGCTTGAGGGCGCGGGCGAATCGGGACATGGCGGCACTCCTAAGGGGGACGAGCGGAGATGAGGACGCGGCGGGTGACGCTGACCGGCGTTGGCCAGGGATCGCGGGAGGGGACTACAGGACCCGTGACAGGAAGGTCCTGGTGCGCGCGTGCCGTGGGGAGTCGAGCACTTCTGCGGGGCTGCCGATCTCCAGGATCCGGCCGTCGTCCATGAAAGCGACGCGGTCGGCGACTTCGCGGGCGAAGCCGATCTCGTGGGTGACGACGATCATGGTGAGCCCGCTCTCGGCCAGGTCCTTCATCACGGTGAGGACCTCTCCGACGAGTTCGGGGTCGAGCGCGGAGGTGGGCTCGTCGAAGAGCATCAGCTGGGGTTCCATCGCCAGGGCGCGGGCGATGGCGACGCGCTGCTGCTGTCCGCCGGAGAGCTGGCGGGGGTAGGCGTCGAGCTTGTCGCCGAGGCCGACGCGCTCCAGGAGCCGGGTGCCACGTTCCCTGGCGGATTTCGGGTTCTCGCGCCCGACCTGCACCGGACCCTCGATGACGTTCTGCAGGGCGGTGCGGTGCGGGAAGAGGTTGAACCGCTGGAAGACCATGCCCATGGCGCGGCGCTGGCGGACGATCTCTCGCTCGGGCCGTTCGACGAGCCTGGCACCCTGCTGGCGGTAACCGATGGTCTCGTCGCCCAGCCAGATCCGGCCGGAGTGGATCGTCTCCAGATGGTTGATGCAGCGCAGGAAGGTGCTCTTGCCCGAGCCCGAGGGGCCGAGCAGGCACAGCACCTCACCGCGTGCGACGTCAAGGTCGATGCCCCGCAGCACATGGTGGTCGCCGAAGTACTTGTGGACTGCTTCGGCGCGCACGAGAGGAGAGGCGGTCGTCGAAGTGGTCGTTGAAGCGGTCGTCGAAGTGGTCATCGCAGCACGGGCTTTCGTCCGGCGGCGGCGCGCAGCCGCTGCAGGGGAGTGGGGGGCAGCGGGCGCGAGGAGCCCTTGGCGAAGTGCCGTTCGACGTAGAACTGGGCCACGCTCAGGACCGAGACCGCCGCCAGATACCAGACGGCACAGACGATCAGCAGCTCCATGATCCGGTTGTTGACGTAGTAGGCGTGCTGGGCCTCCAGGAGGATCTCCGTCACACCCACCGCGGAGGCCAGCGACGTGGTCTTGAGCATGCCGATGGTTTCGTTGCCGATCGGCGGCACGATGACCCGCATGGCCTGCGGCAGAACGACCCGGTACATGGTCCTGAGACGGCCCATCCCGATGGCGTACGCGGCCTCCACCTGCCCCTCGTCCACGGAGAGGATGCCGGCCCGGACCACCTCGGAGGTGTACGCGCCCTGGTTGATGCCCAGGCCCAGGGCGGCGGCCACGAACGGCGTCATGACCTCGACGGTCCGGGCGCTGTAGATGCCGGGTATCGACACCATCGGAAAGACCAGGGCCATGTTGAACCACAACAGCAACTGGAGATACACCGGTGTGCCACGGAACACCCACACGTAGAACCAGGCGACGCCGCTGGTGATCGGGTTCTTCGACAGCCGCATGACCGCGATGAGCACCCCGAGGACGATGCCCAGCACCATGGCGACCAAGGTGAGCAGGAGGGTCATCCCCAGGCCCTGGATGAGGAATCCGGCGCCGAGATAATGGCGTACGACTCCCCAGTCGATCTGCGCCCCGGCGAACGAGTCGATCAGGAATGCGGCGACCAGGAGAACGGCGACGGCGCCGGCCCAGCGCCCGGGATGCTTGCGGGACTCAGTGAGCAACTCCTCGGTGACGATGGGCGGATCGGTGCTGCTGGCGGCCTTGGTGGCAGATGTGCCGGGCATACGGGGCTCCTCACGGCACGGTCCGGAGGCTGGACCGGGGACGGGGGCGGGGGAGTGTCGGGGGGGGAGAGGAGGAGGTCAGGCGCGCGGACCGTCGTACACGGCGGCCCAGTCGCGGTGTGCACGGATCCGCTCGGCGAACTCGTCGAGCTGCTCGACGACCCGCTCGGGGGAGGTTCCGCCGCGGTTCGAACGTGCGGCCAAGGCTGCCTCGACGCTCAGGACCGAGCGCACTTCGGGGGTGAGCCGGGGATCGACGGCCGCGAGCTCCTCGTCACCGACGTCGGGGAGGTCGACGCCCAGGTCCTCGCAGTGCCGTACCACGGCTCCGGTGATCTCATGGGCGTCCTGGAAGGGCACGCCGCGCAGCGCGAGCCAGTCGGCCATCTCGGTGGCCAGCGTGAAGCCCGCGGTGGCCTGGGCACGCATCTCGGGGGTGTTCACCGTGAGCGTGCGGATCAGGCCCGACATGGCGGGCAGCACGGTCAGCAGCGTCTCCACGCTGTCCATGGCCGCGCGCTTGTCCTCGGCGAGATCACGGTTGTAGGCGAGCGGCAGGCCCTTCAACGCACCCAGCAGACCCGTCAGGTTGCCCAGCAGACGGCCGGCCTTGCCACGAGCCAGTTCGGCGATGTCCGGGTTCTTCTTCTGCGGCATGATCGACGACCCTGTGGCGAAGCGGTCGTCCAGTTCCACCCAGCGGAACTGCCGCGAGGCCCACAGACAGACCTCCTCCGCGAGCCGCGAGACGTCGATGGCGAGCATCGAGGCGGCGAACGCGAACTCGGCGACATGGTCCCGGGCGGCCACCGCGTCGAGCGAGTTGCGGCACACACGGTCGTAGCCCAGCTCCGCGGCGGCGAGCTCCGGATGCCGCGCCACGGCGGATCCGGCCAGTGCGGCGGCGCCGAGGGGCGACTGTGCCGCGCGCCGGTCCCAGTCCCGTATACGTTCCGCGTCCCGGTCCAGCGCATGTGCGTGGGCGAGGAGTTGGTGCCCGAAGACGATGGGCTGGGCGGGCTGCAGGTGGGTGAAGCCCGGCGCGGGAGTGTGCGTGTGCTCGGCCGCCTGCCCGAGCAGCGCCTCGATGAGGTCGACGGTGGCCTGGACGACCGTGCGCGACTTGTCCCGCAGGTACAGGCGCAGGTCGTTGGCCGCCTGGTCGTTGCGGGAGCGGCCGGCCCTCAGCTTGCCCCCCAGCGGCCCGAGGCGTTCCGTGAGCACCCTTTCGAGGAACGTGTGCACATCCTCGTCGTCCGGCGAGGGAGCGACCGCGCCTGCGCGGTAGTCCGCGTCGAGCTGAGCGATGGCGGCGAGGACCGCGGTGAGTTCGGTCTCGTCCAGAATCTCCGCACGCCGCAGTTCGCGTGCGTGCGCCCGGGAGCCGGCGAGGTCGTAGGGAGCCATGTCGAAGTAGCCGGGCTCCGAGCGGGAGAGCTTGGCGAGAGCCGGATCGGAGGCCTCACGGAAGCGACCGCCCCAGAGCTTGGTCGTCGTACTGGTCACAGAACACCTTTTCGTTCGCACGCCCGACACCGGGCCCATGTCAGATCGTCGGACAATGTTGTTGAATGTGTTCCCGGGGCGTCAATAGATCGTCCGACATTCGGACAATCGTGCGCTAGATTGAGTCCATGGAATCGATCAACCTCGACCGCTCCAGTGTTGTCGAGCAGGTGGCGGGGGCTCTGCGGGAGCAGATGTTCGACGGGCGCCTGAAGCCCGGCACGGCCCTGCGCGAAAGCGGGCTCGTGGAGAGCCTCAACGTGTCACGGAGCACCGTGCGGGAGGCGCTGCAGCTCCTGATCGGTGAGGGGCTGGCCGTCCGGGAGCCCAACAAGGGGGTCCTGGTCCGACAGCTCAACGAGGCCGAGGTGGAGGACATCTTCCGCGCCCGACGCATCCTGGAGCTGGCCGGGGTGCGTGCGGTCGTGAATGCCAGCCGCGGGGACCTGACGACCCTGAGTGGCAGGCTCGAGGAGTACGAGACGGCCGTCAAGGAAGGGCGGCCGGTCGAGATCTCCCGGACCCATATGCAGTTCCATGTGGCCATCGTCGGACTCCTCGGCAGTCCACGGCTCACAGAGGTCGCCAGGTCGCTCCTCGCGGAGCTGCAGCTGGCCATCTCGTCCGTGGACCGTTCGAGCGACGACCTCCCGGAGATGCTGCAAGTGCACCGGAAGATCGCGGAGCTGATCAGGAAGGCCAAGGTCGAGGAGGCGACCCAGCTGCTCGATCAGCACCTCTCCAACGCCAAGGCTTTCGTGCCGGCGTCACCCTGAACCTTCCGGAACGTTATGTACCGTTTATTTCGATCGTGCTGCGCGTTCGAGCCGGGAATGTTTCGGCATGCCGCCGAGGCGATCGTGCCGACGTATCTTGAGGTGGGCTGACGTGTCGGGTTCGCGGCGACAGGTCTGTATCCACCTTTCCGTGATCGAGTTCATCCTCGGCATCTGGATGCCGCTGAGCACGACCTCGATCCCCGCGTCCTTGAGGACGGCATCGAACAGTCCAGGGAACTTCCCGTCCCGGTCCCTGATCATGAACCGTGCCCGGCAGCCGGGGTCTTCGAGGTCCATGCGAGGTTCCTCGCCGCTTGGGCTACCCAGGAGGCGGTCGGATGCGTGCTGGCGCCCAGGATGCGGATCCGGCGACTGCCGTGTTCGATCACCACGAGTACGTACATCCGCATCCCCGACAGGGTGACTGTTTCCATGAAGTCGCAGGCCAGCAGGGCATCAGCCTGGGAGCGAAGGAAGGTGGCCCAGGTGCTGGAGCTCCGCTGGGGTGCTGGGTCGATACCGGCCTCCTTCAGGATTTCCCGGACGGTGGAGGCGCCCACCTTCCCCCCAGCACGAGCAGCTCGCCGTGCAGGCGCCGGTACCCCCAGCTCGGGTTCTCCTTCGCCAGGCGCAGCACCAGGACGCGGATCGAGCGCACCGTGCGCGGCCGTCCCGGGCATTCGGGTTGGCAGGACGCGGCATGGCGGCGTGCGACGAGGTTGCGGTGCCAACGCAGTACCGTGTCGGGGCGTACGAGCAGCCGTAACTGTCGCAGGACGTGCAGCGGCAGCCGGTGCAGCACCGCTGCCAGGAATGCCCGGTCGCTTGGCGTGAACCGGATCTTTTCCTCGCCGAGTTGGCGACCTCGGTCAGTTTTCCGGAAACCCGATTCACCGGCCCTACCAGGGCGGATGAGGTTTCTGGCAAGGGCGCGGGCGTTCGGCGACGCTGTCCGCGCGGACGGCGATCATCTCCCGGGCCAGGCGGGGCTTGGTCGCGCACTGCACAGCGACGACAACCAGAACGCCGCCCAGACCACACGGTTCTACTCCCTCCAGGTCCGGCTGCCCGTCACGCAGGCGGCGGTCACGGGGTGAAGGGGACCCCCGCGCGGCAGAGCACGTTGGCGTAGAAGGTGTCCTCACCCGTCCGTACGGCGAACTTGACGTCCCGGACCCTGGCCTTGAACTCGTCGTGGTCGACGAGTTCGGGGTTGAGCCCGAAGGAGCGCAGGCCGGTGTGGATGGTGGGGTTGACCTCGCGGACCTTGTCCGTCACCCAGCTGTGCTCGACAACGATCTCGTGGAGCACGGTCTGGACGACGTCCAGGAACGGGGAGTGGCCGTACCGGTAGCCGAGATCCACGACGGGGGTGTCGGGTGCCAGGGGGAGCCCGGCGTCGCTGATCACGAAGGTGTCGGTGTGGCGGAGACCGGCGATCAGCCCGGCCAGCTCGCGGTGGATGATGCCTCTGCGTTGCACGGGTTCAGTCCTCTTCGGTAGGGGGAGTGGTGGGGGTGAGGGCGCGCAGCGTGGCCAGGTCGGCGTACTGCTGGGGCGCGCCGGAGACCCGTACGGCCAGGGAGCCCGCGGCGATGCCCAGGCGGGCGGCGTCCAGGAGCGAGTCACCGGCGGCGAGCCGGGCGGCGAGCACCCCGGCGAAGGCGTCACCGGCGCCCGTGGTGTCCACGACGGTCGCGGGGACGGCCGGGAGCGCGGTGGAGACGCCGTCGGCGTCGGTGACGACCGCGCCCGCCTCGCCCAGGGTGGTGACCACGGCCTTGGCACCCCGGGCGCGCAGCGCGTCGTGCGCATTCCGCACGGCCGCGGCCTCCGGCGTACCCTCCGCCCCTTTTGTCGCCAACTGCCCTGACACCACCGCCTGTTCGTGCTCGTTCACGATGAGCACGTCACAGCGGGCGATCAGGTCGTCGGGGAGTTCGGCGGCGGGGGCGGCGTTGAGGAGGAACCGGCCCCGGCAGGCGTCCGCCGCGCGTCGTACGACGTCCAGCGGGATCTCCAACTGGGCCAGTACGACGGCCGCTTGAGCCCCGAGGCCCTCGGTGGGGTCGCCCTCGGACGGCCACTGGTGGTTGGCCCCGGCGACCACCACGATGGTGTTGTTCCCGGCCGCCGTGGTGATCCACGCGGTACCGGTCTCGGCGCCGGGCACCGTGGTCACCGCCTCGACGTCCACTCCGCCGGCGACCAGCCGGGCACGGGCCCGGTCCGCCTCGGCGTCCTCGCCCACCCGGGCGATCATCGCCGTACGAACGCCCCCGGAGGCCGCCGCAGCCGCCTGGTTGGCGCCCTTGCCGCCGAGGGTGACGTACGCGGTACGGCCGAG
The DNA here is from genome assembly GCF_042734105.1 of Streptomyces sp. NPDC059679. Taxonomy (NCBI): domain Bacteria; kingdom Bacillati; phylum Actinomycetota; class Actinomycetes; order Kitasatosporales; family Streptomycetaceae; genus Streptomyces; species Streptomyces sp. NPDC059679. The sequence goes on from NZ_JBHWES010000029.1 coordinate 37,514, forward strand.
GAGGGTCTCGCCGGGGGAGGGGAAGGCGTCGGCGACGACGACGTGGTCGATGTTCACCGAGCCGATCACCACGACGAGGGGTGACGTACCCGTCACGGGCTCGGGTACGGGGGCGGATGAGGGACCAGCCTCAGGCATGCGCGTCCCCTTGTACGGCCCCGGTGATCAGCCCGACCAACTCGTCACCTGTGGTGGCGGAGACGGCCCGCCGCGCGGCGGTCTGGCCTCGGCGCAGTACGTACGCGGTGTCGGCGACCCGGAGCACCTGCGCCATGTCGTGGCTGATCAGCAGCACGGTCACCGACGCCTCGCGGAGCCGGTCGATGAGCTCCTCCACGGCCGCCGTCTCCCGGACGCCCAGCGCTGCGGTCGGCTCGTCCATGATGACCAGGGTGCGGCCCCAGTTGGCCGCGCGGGCGATGGCGATGCACTGCCGCTGACCGCCCGACATCCGCCGCACGGTGCCCCTTACGTTCGGCACGTTCACGTCCAGCCGGGACAGGATGTCGCGGCTCTGGGCGATCATGGACTTCTTGTCCAGCACCCGGAACGGGCCGAAGCCGCTGGTCAGCTCGTGGTTGAGGTAGAGGTTCTGCCAGACCGGGAGGTCCTCGATGAGGCCGAGGGTCTGGTACACCGTCTCGATGCCCAACTGCCGGGCGTCGTCGGGGGAGTGGAACCGGATCTGCTCGCCCCGGAAGCGGATCTCGCCCGCGTCCGGCGGGTGCACACCGGTCAGACAGCGCACCAGCGTGGACTTGCCCGCGCCGTTGTCGCCGAGGAGCGCGGTGACCTCGCCGGGGGCCAGCTTCAGGTCCACGCCCTGGAGCGCGTGGACCGCGCCGAAGGACTTGCGCAGCCCGGTAATCTCCACGAGCGGGGAGACGAATTGGCTGGCCGAGGCGGCGCTCTGGCTGGCCGGGGCGGCGGATATGCCCGTCACACGGGCCGGAGTGTCCGTCATGGCTGGCTTCTCCTACTTCTGGAACCGGGAGATGAAGGCCGCGCCGAGTACGACGGTGCCGACCGCGATGGGCTGGTAGTACTGCGAGATGCCGACCAGAGTGAAACCGTTGATGAGGCTCTGGAGCAGCAACGCGCCGGTCACCGTGCCGAATACGGAGGCCTTCCCGCCGAACAGGCTGGACCCGCCGAGGACCACCGCCGCGATGGAGCTGAGTAGCAGGTCGGTCTGGAGGCTGGGGTCGGCGCCGCCCGTGCGGGCCACGAACAGCACGGCCGCGACCCCGCAGGCCAGCCCGGAACTCGCGTACGCGATCAGCCGGATACGGTCGACGTGGATGCCCACACCCCGCGCGGCCTCGATGTTGCCGCCGGTCGACAGCAGATAGGTGCCGGTACGGGTGCGGTAGAGAAGGAAGCCCACCAGCGCGGCCACCACGAAGGCCAGCACCCAGAACCAGCGCAGCGGGCCGATGCCGTTGATCGCCAGAACGCGCAGGAAGTCCGAGTTCACGGGGACGGTGTTGCCGCTGGTCAGCAGCAGGGTGAGACCGCTGACCACGGAGAGCGAGCCGAGGGTGACGATGAAGTCGGTCATGTTCAGCCGGGCCACCAGCAGGCCGTTCACCACGCCCACCGCCAGCCCGGCCAGCAGGGCCAGGCCGACGGAGACGGCCAGTCCCCAGCCACTGGTGTAGGCGTACCCGAGGACCGCCGCCGACCAGGGCAGGTTGGAGCCCACCGAGAGGTCGATACCGGCGACGGTGACCACCAGCTGCTGGCCCATGGCGAGGACCAGCAGGATCGAGGCGGACACCAGCAGGTCGCTGATGTTGGACGTGGTGAGGAAGTCGGGCGTGGCGATGAAGAAGACGAGGAACACCACGCCCAGCCCGATCGGGGCGGCGAACCGTGCCGCCGCCGCGACCGAGAAGTCCAGGCCGGGCCGTCCCGGCGCCTGGGTGTCAGCCATGATCAGCTCACTTCCCGGCCGAGGTGAGCGGGTTGTCGAACGGGGCGAACGGCTGCGGGAAGGAGCTGATCGCCTTGTCCACGTTGCTGGAGTCGATCAGGGCGATCGGGGCGACGATCCGGGTGGGCACCTTCTTCTTGGCGACCAGGTTGATGCAGGCCTGCACGGCCAACTGGCCCTCGGCGTACGGGTACTGGGAGATCGTGCCGCTGAGGGTGCCCGCCTTGACCGCCTTCAGCGCGGCGGTGATGCCGTCCACCGAGATGATGTGGACCTTGCCGGTCAGACCGGCGTTGCGGACCGCCTGCGCGGCGCCCAGACCCATGGTGTCGTTGGCGGCGAAGATACCGGTGATCTTCGGGTGGGCCTTGAGGATGGCCTCGGTGACCGTCTGCGCCTTGGCCTGGTCGTAGTCGGCGGGCTGGGTGGCGACGATGTCCAGCTTGCCCGCGACCTTCTCCGAGAAGCCCTTCTGGCGGTTGATGCCGTTCTGCTCACCGGCGATGCCCTGGAGGAGGGCCACCTCGCCCTTGCCGCCCATGAGCTTCAGCAGGGCCTCGCCCGCCTTCTCGCCCGCCGACAGGTTGTCCGAGCCGATGAACGAGGCGTACGACACCCCGGCCTGCTTCGAGGACTTCGCGTCGATCTGGGTGTCCAGGTTGAGGATCGGGATCTTCTTCTGGGCGACCGGGACGAGCGGGGTGATCACGTTGGTGGCGTTGACCGGTACGACGCCGAAGCAGTTGTAGTCCTGGCCCGCGAGGGTGGAGATCTTGGCGTTCTCACCCGTGCTGTCGGTCTCCGACGCGCCCGCCTGGACCTCCACCTTGACGCCCTGCTTCTTGCCCTCGGCTATCGCGCCGTCGCGCAGCGCCGCCCAGTAGGGGTTGGTGAAGTCCCGGGTGACGATGGCGATCTTCGCCTCGCCCGACTTGCTACCGCTGCTGGAGCTGTCCCCGCCCCGGCCGCAACCGGCCACCACCAGCAGCATCGTCGCGGCGGCGGCGACAGCGGTGGCGGAACGGACTCTGCGTGCGGTGCGGTTGGCAGTGGCGCCGGAGTTGGCGGTGACGTTGGTGTTCATGGGTGTGCCTTTCGTCGCGTCATTGCGTCAAAACGGGGTGGGGTGGGGTCGGCGCGGGGCGCGGGGCGCGGGGGGCTCGGACTCCGAGGCTGGGGGAGGCTGGGTCGGAGTCCGGGAGTCCGGGGCCGGGGGCCGAGTTTGGGCTCGGGGCCAGGTGAGCCGGGGCCCACGGTGAGGTCGTAGTCCGTCGTACGGGTCAGACGGGTCGTACGAGTCGTACGGGGTGTACGCGGCGTATGGGTCGGGCATTTCGGTGCGAGCCGGGCGCCTCAACCGGTCGCCCGCTATAATCGCTCGCCCGCCGTCGCTATAAGCGCTCGCCGATCATCGAGTCGCCCCCGGCGGGGTCCGGGCAGCCGCAGGAGCCGCGGGCGATCAGGGTGGTGGGGTGGGTGATGCGCTGTACCGGGAGGGCGGGGTCGGCGATCTTGGCCAGGAGCCACTCGACGGCCGAGCGGCCCAGCTCGTCGAAGGGCTGCCGCATGGTGGTGAGCGCGGGCACCGTGTACTCGCTGCCGTCGATACCGTCGAAGGCGCAGACCGCCACGTCGTCGGGGACGCGCAGCCCCAGTTCGGCGGCGGCGCGCAGGACGCCGATGGCCTGCTCGTCACTCGCCACGAAGAGCGCGTCCGGATGTCCCGCGTCCGCGAGCATCCGCCGGCCGGCCCGGTACCCGTCGGCCCGTCCGAACGGCACATGCGTCAGCGACGCGCTCCCCGGATCCCGCCCGGCCTCGACGAGGGCCCGGCGCCAGCCCGCGACCCGGTCGACCGTCGGGTGCACGCCCTCCAGCCCGGCGATGCACCCGATCCGCTCCCGGCCGTGACCGAGCAGATGGGAGGTGGCCTGGTACGCGCCGCCCTCGTTGTTGGTGAGCACCTGCGTCGCCCCCGGCAGCTCCAGCTCGCGGTCGAGCACCAGCCGGGGCACGGTCGTCTGGTCGGACAGCTCTGCGACCCAACTGTGCGGGCCGTGGATCGGGACCACGATGAGCCCGTCCACCTGCCGGTCGAGCAGGGTCCGGATGTACGTCGCCTCACGGGCGTCGTCACCCATCGCGTTGCCCAGCAGCATCGTGTAGCCGGAGGCGAAGCCGACATCCTCGATGACGCGGGCCAGCTCGGCGAAGAAGGGGTTGGAATTGTCGGGCACGACCAGCCCGAAGGTCATGGTCCGCGAGGTCTTCAGGGACCGGGCCACCGCGTTGGGGCGGTAGCCGAGTTCGTCTATCGCCGCGAGGATCCGCTCACGGGTGGCGGGGGCGACCTTGCGGGGGCCGTTGTTGAGGACGTAGCTGACCAGGGCCTCGGAGGTGCCCGCCAGGCGCGCCACGTCGCGGCGAGTTGCCATCGGACCCTCCTTCGATGCGGGGCTGCGTTTTGTAAGCATCAACTCGTGTTGTCAACACGAGTTGATGCGGTTGCGTTGGATGAATATCGACCCCTGATCCGCCGATGCGCAAGAGGTTGTCCGAAATCCTTTGGTAAAGAGTTCGAAACTCTCCTTTATGGGTGAAACTCGGGCGTGACCTTGATCATCACCCTGATCATCGCGGCGGGATGAATCCGCCGCCCCCTGCGTTGGTGTCTTCCTGAGGACGACAACCAGGAGGTCGCCGGCGTGCGGGACGTGTGGTTCATGCGCCCGGACACCCGCATCCCGCACGTCCTGTTCGCCGAGGGCACCCCGGCCTGGACGCTCTACCACCGCGACGAAACAGCCGAGGCCGGGCTCGGAGAACCCCACGAGCGCGGACAGCAGTGTGGACGAAGCGCCTGCGGCTGTTCGGACCGCACCACCCGCCGTGCGCCGGCGACCCAGTTGTCCGCGAACGCTTCCCGCTCGCCGACCTCGTCCTGGGCGCCGACGGCGTGACGTTCCCGCCCGATATAGCCGAGCGTCTGGCCGAACAGGCCGCCCGCGTACCGGCGAGGCGCCGACCAAGCCCGGCGCCAGCAGGAACAGGCCGAGGGGTGGCGGCACGAAGCCGCCACCCGACCGGGCGGTAGCGCATGCGGCAGCCTGGTTCGCCTAGTTTGTATACCGTTTGGGTTGACGTAGTTCTCATCCGAGTTGGCGTTTCTCATCGGTCTTACGACTCGGTCCGCGATTGAGGTCTGGGCGTGCTGGCCTGGCGGGTCGGCTGGTGGGGGATCAGCAGGTCGCCTGCCAGGCGAGCACCAACTCGGTGCTTGGCCTGCGGCGGGTTGGCCGACGGGCTGAGCGGTCCGAGAGCAGTGAGGCAATCGCCTGGTGGGCCTCGGCGTAGTTCTCGCGGGGGCTGGTGTAACGCTGGAGCTGCCGCCACTGCCTCAGCTCGGCATTGGCGTGCTCGACACAGATCCGCTCCGAGGACTGCTGTCGGCGCATCTCGCGCCAGGCGTGATGCTCGCCGAGCGGCGCATCGTCCTGCGGGCCCCCGCGAGACCCCGATCGAGTCATCCCGAGCCCAGCGCCGCCGCGCTGCGCATGCCAATCCGCGAGCGCGCCGGATTTTAAGCGTCAGCCCTGGTGTCGTACGCCTGCTGGCTGCTCTGGATCTCTTCGCTGTGCTCGACGGTCCAGTCATAGAGCTGCCCGAATGGCTCGCGCAGGGACTCGCCCAGGGGTGTGAGCGAGTACTGGACGCCGACCGGTGAGGTCGGCAGCACCGTGCGCTGAATCATGCCGTTGCGCTCGAGACGGCGCAGTGTCTGGGTGAGGACACGTTGTGTGACGCCCTCCAGACCTCGCTTCAGCTCATTGAACCGGGTGGGCCGCTCCAGCAGTGCCATCACCATCATCGACCACTTGTCCGCTATCTGGTCGAGGATCGGCCGGCTGGGGCAGTCCGCCCGGAAAACCGTCCGTGTTTCGGCGTCGACGCCGTGCAGCGCTGCGGGCCGCTGCCCCGTGCAGCGTCTTTATCGCCCTGCCGTGGTGTCGCTTGTGCGCGGCCGAGCCGCAATGGGGCTCGCGCTGAGTGATCAGGGCGAGCTCGGCGGATGTCGCTCGTCAGTGGCTACCGCTGTCTGGCACAGACAACGTGCACTGGCGCTCGACCGTGAGAGAAGACATCAAGCCGGCCTTGCTGTCAGAGGAGGAAGTCCGGGCGCTCCTCGGCAAAACCTGCAAGACGGGCTGCCATACGTCGTGATCCCTACGCGCGCTGCAAAGAGGCGGGCCTGGTCATCTGTGGACGCCGCATCCTTCGGCTCGTGGCCGGTTCCAAGCGGATGTGTCGGCCCGTTGAGTGCTATGTCGAGGTGGGCAGGTGCGGGGAGCGGAGCACGAGCAGAGTGATCTCGCTGGGGGCGAAGACGCGGAACGGTGGGCCCCAGAAGCCGGTGCCGCGGCTGGTGTAGAGGAGGGTGCGGGGGCCGTGGTGGCTGAGGCCGGCGAGGGCGGGCTGGTCGATGCGGACGAGGTGGTGGAAGGGCCAGATCTGGCCGCCGTGGGTGTGGCCGGAGAGTTGGAGGTCGATGCCGGCGGCCGCTGCCCGGTCGATGAACTTGGGCTGGTGTGCCAAGAGCAGGACGGGTAGGTCGGGGTCGGCGCCGTTCAAGGCTCCGGCGAGGTGGGCGCGGTGGCCTGCCAGGCCGGAGGACTCGGCGGTGACGTCGTCCACGCCGGCGACCACGAGGCTGTCGCCTCCGCGTTCGAGCAGCAGATGGCGGTTGCGCAGCGGCTCCCAGCCCAGCTCGTCCATCAGGTCGACCCAGCCCTGGGCCTCGCTGTAGTACTCGTGGTTGCCGGTGACGTATACACGGGCCCGGGTGGCTCGCACGGTACCGAGTGGGGCGGCCTGGGCGCGGCGGCGTTCGGCCGTGCCGTCCGCGATGTCGCCGGTGTGGCAGACCAGGTCGGCTTCCAGAGTGTTCACCGTCTCGCATACCCGCGCCGACCAGCGGGTGCGATCGAGCGGGCCGTAGTGGGTGTCGGTGATGAGGACGACGCGGAGGCCGTCCAGCCCGGCACCCAGCCGCGGGAGTTGCACGTCGAGTTGGCGCACGCGTGGTACGCGGCGGGCCTCGGCGTACCCCCAGCCGAGCAGTACGGCGGTTGTGCCGAGGACGGACCAGGTGACGATTCGGGCCCGGTCCTGGCTCTCGCCGACGCCGGCCACGGTCAGGGCGAGCCGCAAGAGGACGCCGAGCAGAATGGACCAGGTGAACAGAATCCAGCTGGTGCCCAGCAGGGTGTCGCCGGTGATCGCCGCCCGGTCCTGCTGGCGGCGGCCGTGGCCGCGCACCAGCATGAGCGGCATACCGATAAGACCGAGGGCGAACAGGGCGGTGCCGGCCAGCATGACGGGCAGCGGCCAGTGCTGGCCGCTGTGCAGGAGCACCCAGCAGGGCACGGCCCACAGCAGGACGGGGGCGATCAGGGGGATGTAGCGCATCAGGCGGTGCAGTCGGCTCTGCCGCGGCGCTTGCGCTTCACCTTCGGTGGGCCGGGTGTTGCTGGTGTCGGTCACGCTTCCCCTCCCTGACCGGGCTGCCGTCTTGCGCACTGTATCGGGTCGCCTTGGACCGGCCGGACCGGCGTTCACGGGCGCGGCCCCTTGGGACGAAGGGTTTTCTGCGAGATGGCAAGACGCCGCCGCAGACACCTCTCTTGGCATGAGCCGCGATCAGGGTGCTACTGCCCCGGCTTGGTACCGCCGCCAGTGGAGGGCGCGGTCGGCGGGACGATGGCCTGAGCCGATGATGGCGAGCACCGGCCGTACTGAAGCCGGTCAATGCACTCCCGCAACAGGGCTTTGATGTACCCCGAGTTAGGGAGTCCGTACTTGGTGATGACGCCACGGCTGGTACGAATCTGTCGGTGCATCACGTCATCCGCCTGCACCTTGAACTCCAGGAGCCGAACGTACTTCTTGTCATCTTGGATGGTGTCCCGCCGAGTGGTGTAGCCGCGAAGATCTCCAGCAACTGCCGGTGCTCGGCATCGTCGATGGCGGGCAGCTTCTCGGCGAGCCATCGCTGGAACAGCAGCAGCTGCCGGTCGGCCGGTGGCAAGATCCCGGCCTGGATGAGCAGATCACGCAGGTAGGCAACTGAACGCCAGGGGGTGAGCCGGCTCAGGCTGGGTGAGCGGCACTTCGCCGCGGGCCAGGGCTCGCAGGTTCCGCTGGACGTGGGGCTTGCTGGTCCAGGTCAGGGCGCTCTTCGGGCGGCGCGTCTGTCGCAGGGCGTCAAAGAGAGGGAGGAGTTCGGCCCGGATGGAGCCGTTGCCGTCGTCGAGGAGTTCGCCAAGGCGCTCGGCCAGCACGCATTGGCCGCAGACTCCGCGCCGGTAGCGCCTGACCTCTCGTCCGCACTGTTCGCAGGTGAAGTCTCCGAGGCCGCCGGCGCAGTCGGTGCAGAGCTTGCCGCCGTCCGGCGCGAGGCCGGGCGTCAGCCGCTCAGTGCCGCAGCCGGTGCAGGGCCCGTAGGTCTCCAGCGCATGGTCGTAGCAGCGCGGGCAGAGGTAGCCCTCGGGCCAGTGCGCCGCCCCGACACGCACGGCCCGACGGCAGCGCGAGCAGAACAGGTCTTCGGCGCGGACGCGGGTGCGGCTCATCCCTCGGGCCGGATGCGGGCGCGCTCGGGACGGACCGCCGACAGGTCGACCACCGCATCGCCGGTAGCGACCTTGCGGACGGCTGCGTTCTCAGCCTTGGTGGCGATCAGGTCGGCCGGGGTGCACTCGAAGATGTCGCAGAGCGCGGCCAGCAACGGCAGCGACAGCTGCTCGGGGGTGCCGGTGACAAGGCGGTGGACCTGGGAGAGGGAGAGGTTGATGCCCCGCTCGGCGAGCGGCAGAGCAAGCTCGCTGGTGGCGAACACCCCGGCTGCGGCCATCCGCTCGCGCAGCCGCCACTGGTAGCTGACCTGGCGTTTCATCGGGCCCTCCTCGCGGGCTTGAGCGCGGCCTCGATGGTGGCGTCCAGGGCCCGCCGCAGGGTGCGGGTGCGGAAGTCTGAGGACACGCAGGTGTAGATGGAGGTGGTGGAGGCGTGGTCGTGGCCGGCCTGCTGCTGGACGAACAGCGGGTCCCAGCCGTCCTCGATGAGGTGGGTGACGTACGACCTTCGTAGCGAGTGGAAGTCCAGGGCCGGGGCCAGGCCGAGGTCGTCGCGGCAGGCGGCGAAGCGGGAGTCGAGCCGTTGCAGGCCGACCCGTCGGCCGCGTTCGGACGGCCACAGGGCCGTCCCGTCCGCGTGCCGCATGGCGGGTCTCACCTCGCTGACCCACTGGCCCAGGATCTCGGCCGACCAGTCCCACACAGTCAGCACGCTGCGGCGCTTCGGCGGTGAGCCCTTCTTGGCCTTGCCGTGGCGGACGTAGCAGACGCCGTACTCGCCGAACTCCGCCCCTTCGGGGTTGCGGCCGAAGTCGGCCGTGTCCAGCATCCGCGTCTCGTTGCGTCGCAGCCCGTATGCGTACGCGGTCCTGAACAGCATCGCGTCGCGGAAGGCGGGCAGCCAGCCCTTGCGGCCCCGGCCGCGGACCCGACACACTTCGTCCGTCGGCGTGGTCGAAGAACGCCTGCAACTCGTCCCGGGTGAAGGCCCGTTTTGGGGCCTCGGCCTCGCATTCCTGCATGTGTACGGCGGTGTTCCACTCGTGACACACCTGGATCGGGTAAGTGCCGAAGCGTCGTTCGCACTCGGCGGCCCAGCCGTAGGCCGGATCGGTCCCGTAGCCGCAGAACAGCCGCACGGCTTCCTGGTAGCCGCGCAGCGTCGAACGGACGCAGCCGCGGATGGCCCGCAGGTCGCCGAACCACTCGTCCGCCAACGTCGAGGACCAGTTCCACGGGAAGACGTCCGCGTGTGCGGCAAACGCCCGGACCTTCCGCTCACGGCCGTTGATAGTCGACAGCGCGGGGTTCCGGGCCAGCTGCTGGTTGCGCCAGCCGTCCAGCATCGCCTCGAAGACCTGCTCCTCCGGCCGCAGCAGCGGCACCCCGTCGGCCAGGTACAGCTGCGGCCCCCGGTGCCGCCCCCTCTTTGCCCGCCAATACCGTTACGCTCCGTAGATCGCATCTGGCGCGAGAATTTCGCATCAGATGCGAAGCTCGGAGCGGAACAGCAGGTCAGCCATCCGATCGAGTGAAGCGGGACGCCACCAGCCCGGCCATCGGCTACCGTTTCAGCGGTTCCTTGATGGACCCTCTATCCGCTGATCAGCGGCTTCCCGATGCCCGCCCGCACAACGCGGCGCAAAATGATGCCAGTTCGCATCAGATGCGATTCGCGCCGGTTCCGAGATGCGCGCCAAAGGGGCAATGAGATGATCTTGAAGCACTGATCCGCTCGGATTTACCTGCGGCGACGTGCGGCGGGGTCGCGTTCGGCGACGTGCCGGGCGACCGAGTCGACGCCGGGGCGGGCGTAGCGCTCCAGGGAGCGGACGGAGGCGTGGCGGGAGCGGGCCAGCAGCATCGGGGTGGAGGTGCCGTCCTCCGCGTCGTGCGTCAGGGGACTGTGACGTAGCCGGCGAAGCGTCCAGCCATCCAGGTCCTCGATGTCGTCGGGCGAGGCGAGGGGGTTTGCCGGCAGCCGGGTGTTCCCCTCGAAGATCTCCTCAGCGCGGCGGTAGGAGAGCCGGGCCCGGCCGGTCTCCGGGCACACGTCGAGCGTGCGTGTTCCGGCCGGGGCCTTGCGGTCGGTGAGGAACAGCGGGCCGCGGGTACGGCGGGCGATGAGGCGGGGCGGGAGCTGGGCGGTGCCGGACTGCCAGTGGATCCACGCGGTCGCCCCGCCCTTGGCGGTGATCCTGCCGCGCTTGTCCTGCGGGTAGAGGTCCTCCACGTCGAGGGACAGCACCTCGTCGGCCCGTGCGGCGGACTCGTAGAGCATCTTCCACTGCGTCTTCTCCCGCAGCGCGACGTGGAGGCGCCACAGGGCGGCGATCTGGTTCTCCGCGAGAGCCTTGGTGTGGTCCGGCGGCGCCGGCCGCCGCTCGATGCCGATCGTCGGATCGCACTCGATCCAGCCTTGGCGCTGCCACCAGCCGATCGCCTTGCGCGCGATGGAAGACGGGCGGTTTCGCGCCTCGGCGGGCGGGTCCGGTCGGCGGTGGTTCGCCGGCGAGCATCCATCCCCGCGTCGTGAGGGAGATCCGGTAGATCCGCGCGGAGGACTTCGCGATGCCCGCGCCGGTGAGGTACCGCTCGACCCCCGCGGTGTACGACGTCGGCGGGGCGGACAGAGGTACGACCCGAGCGCGCGGCAACCGAAGTGCGCCCCCGCTGCCGAGTTCGGTCACCGGTTCGATCGTCACGCCGTCACGCCGTCACGCCGTCCCGCCGTCCCGCCCTTCCGGTACTGCCGCAGTAAATGCGTACACCTCGCCCCGGCGGCCGGATTGGTCCGCCGCAGGTCGCGGTGGTCACGGTAGGGGCTCTGCCGCAGTAAATCCGGTATTTACTGCGGTAGTTGTGAATACGTCTCCGCGATCGAGCAACCGCCCGAATGCGTTTCTGCTGTGCGGACTTGAGGGGAGTGGGCTGTCAGTGCCCGGGGCCAGCATGCTTACCTGGGTCATTCCCCAGATCCTCCGTCACGGGCAGGCACTCGGCGAGCAGGTCGACGATGTCGCGCCAGGCTCGCTGCGCGTGCCGTGGGTGGTAGCCGACGCCGGGGACCACGGGGTGGTCGACCGGCGGGTGGTGGAAGGCGTGCAAGGCGCCGCCGTAGACCGCGAGGCGCCAGTCGACGCCCGCGGCCTGCATCTCAGCGGTGAACGCGTTCCGTTGCGCGGGCGGCATGATCGGGTCTTCCGACCCGACCCCGGCCCACACCGGGCAGCGAATGCGCGCCGCCTCGCCCGGTCGGCCCGTGGTCAGTGCGTTGACTGTCCCGATCGCGCGCAGGCTGACGCCGCCGCGCCCGAGTTCCAGCCCGACGGCACCCCCCGTGCCATAGCCGACGGCGGCGATCCGGTCGGGGTCGGTCCGCGGTTCGGTGCGCAACACATCGAGCGCCGCATGGCCGATGCCTCGCATCCGCTCGGGATCAGCGAGCAGCGGCAGGCAACGGGCCAGCATCTCCTCGGGGTCGCCCAAATAGCGCCCGCCATGAAGGTCGAAGGCCAGCGCTATATATCCCAGCTCGGCGAGAGCATCGGCCCGGCGGCGCTCGACGTCGCTGAGCCCCATGCCCTCTGGTCCGAGCAGCACCGCGGGCCGGCGGTCGACACCGGCCGGGAGCGCGAGGTGCCCGATCATCGTCAAACCGTCGGCCGGATACTCGACCGTACGCGTCGTAATCGTCGTCATGAGACTGGACTGTAGTGATCGTCGAGCCCGGTCCGGCCGCTGTTCTGCCGCTGGCAGAACAGCGCGGGTATCCCTCTGAAATACGGCGAGGGCCCACAAGAACCGTCACAAACCCCGCCCCCACGGCAGCGGTATCGGATCACCTGCCCGGGCCACGGTGTTGGAGGCTGACCCTCGCAGCAGGCCCGCGTTCGTGAGCAGGGCGTTGAACTTCATCGCCTTTTCCTGCTCGATGGGGTCGTTGTCGGCAATGACGCCGCGGTTGCCGAAGCCAATCCACTGGGAGAACCGGTTGAACGACTCGACCTTGTTGGTCGCCGCGGTCACCCGTCGACGAAGCGGCGCGTCCGAGAGGTAGCTCAGGAGCTGGACGGTGCGGATCACGCGGCCGACCTCGCGGAAGGCGGCGTAGGTGGCGTTCTTCCTCGACCCCGAGCGCAGGCGCTTGAGCAGTGTGGAGGAGGAGATGGTGCCCTCGCGTACGGAGACGGCCACCCGCATCAGGTGACGGAACTGGGACTCGATCAGGTCGAAGTCGATGACGTGCTTGCCCGGCTGGCCGAACAGGGCGTCGATGTGCGCGTACTCGCTCTGCTTGGAGGGCCGGTAGAAGGTCAGTTCCAGAAGCGTCCAGCGCCGTGCTGCGCGCATCGCGGGAAGCTGGTCGGCGGCCAGCAGCGGTCCCAGGTCCAGGCCGGTGAGCTCGGCGACCAAGGTGCGGAAGGCTCCGAGTGGGGGCGGGTCTCCGGCCCGCGCGGCTTTGGCCATGGCTTGGGCAGCGGCGGCTTTGGTGAGGTCGGGGCTCTGGTCGAGCACGTAGGCGGTGGACGCCATGTCCCCGTTCGGCATGAACGCGGCGACCTTCCAGAAGCGGAGGTGGGATCGAGGCGGCGGACCAGGTGTCCTTTGTTTCAGGGGGTTGTCTTTGCAGATGGGGTGGCCGGCCTGCTGGGCTTCGGGCAGGCGGGGGTCGGAGCGCCAGTCGTCGTCGCGGGGCGCTTCGATGAGGTTCGCACCGTCGATCGTGACGCCTGTTGCCGCGGCCAGCCGCCGGTCCGGACGGAAGACGACGCTGAAGTTGGTGTAGGGGAGGATCACCGTCTCGATGCCCAGGCCGGCGGGCAAGGGCAGAGGCACGGCCGGTCCCAGGAAGCGCTCGCTGTAATCCTTGCGTCCCGCCTGGGATTTGCTGCTCACGGTCTCCGGGTTCGGCAGGGGATCGGGATGAGTGGCCATGCCGTTGTACGTACCGCGCCGCCCGGACTCTCACGTTGACACCACCTCCCGTCTCACCCAAACGGCGGGGAGGCAGGCTCGGCCACAAGGTACCGGCAGCCGCGTGGTTCCCAGTACTCCAAGACCTCCCAGCGCAGCTGGGAGGTCACGGCCCCCGGTGCCAAACGGGCACACGTGTTTCCCCGCTGAGTAGATCCTCTGCGACCTCGCTATTGACCGGTCAATTGGATGATTGTACGTTCTAGGAACGGTACTGGTCACCGCGCAGATCAGGCAGGAGACCGACATGACGAATCAGGCAAGAGCCCAGCCCGCTGGCACTCGACTTCCGGCTGAAAGGATCTCCGCTGTGGGAACGGCGCCGGCCGTTACGGGGCCGGCGTGTCTTCAGTGAATCGGTGAAGGCGGGTCCGATCTCGCCCGTCATCGGCGTTCCGGAAGGCTCCAGGCGCAACCGCGCCCCTGTCGTCGGCTCGGCTTGGTGGTCGCCCTCGAACCTGCGCGGCAACCGTGTGGGACAGGTCGCGAACAGCGCCCCGCCCATAAGGCGCGGACGCAGAAGAACTGGCTGATCAGCTCGCTCTTACCAGTCAATTGAGTGAATGTACGGTCTAACCATGACCGTGCCGCTCTATGTGCAGATCAGGCGAGAGTTCGAAGCGAAGATCCGGGCTGGGGCCCTGCCGCCTGGCTCGCGTCTGCCAAGCGAGATGGATATCTCCGCCGAGTACGGCGTCAGCCGTGCCACGGCCCAACGGGTCCTCAACGACCTGGCCGAGGCGGGACTGGCGATCCGCCGGCGGCGCCACGGATCGTTCGTCGCGGATGTGACGCGGCAGATCAATCTGCTCAACTTCGTCACCCCCACGGCAGCCGCAAAGGGGGCACCGGGCAGACACGAGGTCGTTTCGGCGCGGATTGTCAGGGCCGCCGACGCCATCCCGGCCCTCCCCGGTGCCTCCGCCGACACGGCCGTAGTGGAACTGGTCCGCCGCAAGCTGAACGTCCGCGAGGAGCCTCAGTCGGTCGAGCGGCACGTCGTGCTCTTCGCGGCCGCCCCCGACCTGCTGAACGAGAACCTCGAAGACCTCGTCACCCTCCCGTATCTACAGCGCAGGGGAGTGCCGATCGACGCGATCCGGCTTTACCTCGACCCGGTGGCTCTGGACGAGCACGACGCCGCATTGCTGGACAGCGAGACCGGGACGCCCTCGCTGATGAGGCGCAGGGAGCTGCGTGCCGATGACGGAAGCACCGTCGAGGTGGTCACGACCCTCGTCCGTCCGGGAACCGCCGAGTTCTTCCTGGAGCTTCCCGTCCCCGCCATATGAGCAGCGTGCCGCTGCCGGAAGGGAAATGTGCACACAATGAAGGTCATTATCATCGGTGCCGGCGTGCTGGGGGTGAGCGTCGCGCGGCAGCTTGCCGTCGCCGGCGAGGACGTTCTCCTGCTCGATCAGTGGGGAGCCGGCACCGGTACGACCGCGACCACATTCGCTTGGACCAACTCCAGCAGGAAGCCCGCCCCGGACTACCACCGGCTGAACCTCGCGGGGATGGAGGAGCACGCCAGGCTCGCCGAGCAACTGCCCGGCGTGCCGTCGTACTTCCCCAGCGGGGCGCTGCAGTGGGCAGACGCCGCAAACGAGCAGCGGCTCGCCGACAACGTGGAACGACTGCAGGCCCTCGGCTACCCCGCACACTGGGTCACGCCCGACGAAGCAACGCGGATCGCAGGTGATCTCCGCATCCCGGCGGCCATCACGGGCATCGCACACTTTCCCAGCGAGGGATACGTTCTGCCGGACCGCTTTGTGAACAACCTGCTGGCGGACGCCGAGCAGCACGGAGCCACGTGCGCGATCGGTGAGGTCGTGGCCATCGTCGACAGGTCTGACGGGGTATCCGTCACCCTGGCCACAGGCGAGGTCTGCACGGGCGATCGAGTCGTCCTGGCGGCAGGCCGCTGGACAGAACGCCTCGCCGCACGGGCCGGGATCGACGTTCCCATGGTGACGGATACCGGTCGCGGATCGCAGACCGTCGGTCTGCTCGGGTACGCCAGGTCCCCGGAACTCGACCTGCGCTGTGTGATCCACAGCCCTGGCCTCAACCTCCGCCCCGCGGCCGGCGGGCATACCGTCCTGCAGGCTCTCGATCTGAACGCCGACGTCGATCCAGAAGACCCTCCGTCCGCGGACGGGGACATCGCGAGCACCCTCGCCCGGCGGTTCTCCGCACTGCTGCCCGCCCCGGGCCGGGCACCGAAGATCGACCTGCGCGTCGGCTTCCGGTCACTGCCCGCAGACGGCCACACCGTCGCCGGCTACGCCTCCGCGCAGTCCCGCGTCTACTGCCTCGTCTCGCACAGCGGGGTCACCTTGGCGCCGATTCTGGGACGGCTGGTCGCGGCCGAGATCACAACCGATTCGGAACAGGCCCTCCTTGGGGCCTTCCGGCCCACACGATTCACCGGCGTACGGCGCTCGGACATCGAGGTGGATCAGCACGCCACCAGCCTGGGCGAGCAGTAGCCGGCAGCACTCCACTGCGAGAGGCGGCTCCCAGCCCCGCGGCGAGCGCCAGGGTACGGGGCCGGTCGTCGCCGAGCAGCCGCACGACCGTTGACCTGCGCACCACCGCCCGTACGACAGCCGACAGCGCGAAGCCGAGGATCAGCGCCCAGGTGATTTACCAGGTCAGGGGCCGGGTGTTCTGAGGGCGTGCGCGTCGGGAGTCCTGTCATCGCGGCTTCACAGGGGCAGCTGGTAGCCCGTGACCCAGTAGCGCAGCTGGCCGGTGAAGTACGTCCAGGCCCCGGTGACTTGCAGTATCCCGACGACGATCAGCATGGCGCCGCCGATGCGCATGATCGTGCGGGTGTGGCGGCGAGTGAAGCCGAAGACGCGCAGGGCGCGGCGGAAGGCGAGGGCGGCGAGCAGGAAGGGGAGTCCGAGGCCGAGGCTGTAGACGAAGGCGAGCAGGGCGCCGCGTTCGGCGGTGCCGGTGGTGACGGACATGCTGAGGACCGCTGCGAGGGTGGGGCCGATGCACGGGGTCCAGCCGAGGCCGAACATCACCCCAGCAGGGGCGCTCCGGCCAGCCCGGCGCGCGGGTGGTAGGCGATGCGGAAGGTGCGTCCGGCGATGGGGATACGTTCGAAGGCGCCGAGGAACAGCAGGCCGAGGACAATGGTCAGGGCGCCCAGGATCTGGGTGAGCCGTTCCTGGTTTTCCAGCAGGACGTTGCCGGCGTAGCCGTAGCTGGCGAACAGTGCGGAGAAGCCCAGGATGAACAGCGCGGTCCCGGCCACCATGCGGCCTCGTCCTGGCCTGGCGTCCTGGACGTCGTCGGCGGACATGCCGGTGGCGTAGGAGAGGTAGCCGGGTACCAGCGGCAGGCAGCACGGGGAGAAGAACGACGCCGCTCCGGCGGCGCCGCGAGCAGCAAGGGTCCGCTGGTGACGAGTTCGGTGATACCGGCGCTCAAGGAAGGGCTTCCATGACGGGGAGGTACAGGCGGGTGCGTCGCGTTGGACGCACCGCGAGGCTACTCCTAAGCTTTTTAGGTAATGGAGCGGGGGCACCCCGCACTCGTACGAACGACACAGTCGACACGAAGGAGCCAGTATGGCCAGGACGGTGTCGCATCCGCTGTTCGCACGCGTCTACCCGCGGATCAACGCCTTCGCCGAGGCGCACGGCTCCCTCGAACACCGCACTGAGCTTCTGAGGGGCACGCGTGGCCGGGCCGTGGAGATCGGTGCGGGGGCGGGCGCCAATTTCCGGCACTACCCGTCGGCAGTCCAACAGGTCATCGCGGTGGAACCGGAGCCGAGGCTGCGCGCCCTCGCCGAGAAGGCCGCCGCCGAAGCCGCCGCGCCGGTGGAGGTCCTTCCCGGCCGGGCCGAGGCTCTGCCCGTCGAGGACGCCAGCATGGATGTGGCGGTGATGTCGCTCGTCCTGTGCTCGATTGCCGACGTACCCGGCGCGCTCGCCGAGGCCGCACGTGTGCTCAAGCCGACGGGAGAACTGCGCTTCTATGAGCACGTCCGCTCACCGCGGCCCGGCTTCTACCGGATGCAGCGGATCATCGATCCCTTCTGGCATCTCCTGGGCGGCGGGTGCCACGTCACCCGGGACACAGAGCGGGCCATCGCCGATGCAGGCTTCGTCGCCAAGGACGTACGCCGCTTCGACTTCCTCATCAACGGGCGGGCGAACCCGGCCTCGCCGTCGATCATCGGCACCGCCCGCCCGCCGGCCGCTGACGGGCGATAGCGGCGAAGGACGGGCGGTCGGGCGAGGGGCCGGTGCGTCGCATGCCGTCGCGCAGTCCTCGCAGCAATCCCCCTTCTTCGACAGGTGCGCGGACGCCCGCAGCCATGCCGTCGTCGGCGCAACACGCCTTGTCGCAGCCCTGCTCACAGCACATCTCGCACTCCGGACCGCAACACGGGCAGTCGTGCATGCACATGTGCATGCAGTGGTGCATGGAGGCATGGGTCGCGCCGGGAGTCATCGGCATTGCGTGCATTCCGGGCGATCTTCATGTCCATGGATGCCATGGCTTCTGGCTTCCCCGGACGCGGCTGCCGCCGTGGTGCTCGGCGCCACAGCACCAGGCGCGGCGCCCATGCCGCTGCCCGTCGCTTCCTATGCGGCTTAGGATTTACCGCGAGGTGCCGAGGTCAGAAGGAGGGCTAATGCCGCAGTTCGGGGAGCTGGAGGCCGCGATCATGGACGCGGTGTGGGCTGCCGGCAAGCCGCTGCGCGTACGCGAGGTGCTGGAGCGCCTCGACCGCGACCCCGAGCCCGCCTACAACACCGTCCACACGGTGACCGAGATCCTGTACCGCAAGGGCTGGCTGTCCAAGGAGAAGGAGGGGCGGGCCTTCCGCTACGGGGCGACGGCGAGCCGTGAGAAGTATGTCGCCGACCTGATGGGCGAGGTGCTGGCCGTCGCCGACGACCGGGCGGCGGCGGTGATGAATCTGGTCGAAGGTATGGAGCCCGGAGAGGCGGAGGAGTTGCGCCGCCTGCTGGGTGCCGTCCGGGACGGCGGCTCCCGCGGCGAGGGGCGCGAGCGTTGATCGTCGCGCTGGCGCTGCTCGGCTACGCCGCCGCCCTGGCCACCGCGGGCGGCCGCCTGCTGCGCCCAGGCGGCTGGACGGACCGGGCACCCCGACTCGGGATCACCATCTGGCTGGCTCAGGGTGTATCGGCCCTCGCCTCGGCGGTGATGGCGGGCGTGGCGCTGACCGTACCCACGGGGCGTGTCAGCGGGAATCTGGCGGCACTGCTCCAGTCGTGCGTGATGGCGCTGCGCGCGCAGTACACCTCGCCCGGCGGAGCCGCCGCGGCGGCGAGCGGCGCCGTGCTCGCCCTGGCGGTGCTCGTGCGCGCCGCGTACTGCCTGGCGGCCGCGCTGCTGCGGGCCGCACGGGAGCGGGCGCGTCACCATGAGGTTCTGGACCTGGTTGCCGACGAGGATGGCAAGCGGGGACTCGCGTTGCTCGACCACGATGAAGCTGCCGTGTACTGCCTGCCCGGTCGACGGCGCCGCACCGTGATCACCGCTGGCGCGCTGCGCGCTTTGGGCCACGCCCAGCCGGCGGCCGTCCTCGCGCATGAGCGGGCCCACCTCGCGGAGCGTCACCACCTGGTGCTCACCTGGTCCGCCGCCATGGCCCGCGCCTTTCCCAGGATCCCGCTCTTCCGGGACGGGCGGGCCGAGGTGGCCCGGCTGGTGGAACTGTGCGCGGACGATGCGGCGGCAGCCCGCACTGACCGGCTGACCGTCGCCGAGGCTCTGCTGGCGGTCGCCTCCGGCCGGGGGCGCACGCCGTACCGGCCGTGGCCCTCGCAGCGGGCGGCAGCACCGCCGCCCAGCGGGTGCGCCGCCTGATCGCCCCGCAGCCGCTGGGCCGAGCCCGTATCGCGGCGGGGTCTTTTACCGCGGCCGCCGCGCTCGCGCTGCCGGTGCTGGTGCTCGGCGGTCCGGCCGCCGCCGCGACTCAGATGGACTACTGCCCCCAAGGCACTCCGGCCTCCCAGGTCACTACGATGCGCTGACCTGCTCGCCGCCTCCGGGTGAGACGCGCTCCTGTTAACCTAATTACCTTAGGAGATTAGGTTGTCGGCACTTCCTGGCGCGGGCCCTCTCCAGATCTGAACACCGTGATCGAAAGACAGAGCCTCATCATGGACAAGCTGCTCTACATACTTCCCGTGCTCCTGTGCCCCTTGGGCGTGGGCCCGATGATGTGGTTCATGATGCGCCCGGGGCACGGTGCCTCGAGTGATCCCGCCGCCGGCCGGCGGGAACTGGCCCGGCTGCGCAAGGAAATCGGCGCCCTGCGCAGCGAGCAAACCCCACACGACGGCACCCCGCTGGATCGCCCCGCGCCCGCGAGGAGCTACGGCGGCTGCGCGCACAGACCGCATGCTCCAAGGCCACCCTGCCGTTCGCACCGGCCGATGCATCGGAGACCCTCGACAGGTGACGTTCCTCGTATCACGCCGCACCCGGCTCTCAGCGCGGCGTGCAGCCGTCGTGCTCACTTCGCTGGTTCCGCTTGTCCTGGTTCTGCTGCTGGGCACGGCTGCCCCCGCGTCCGCGCACGCCACCTTGCTGTTCACCAGCCCGGCGGCGGATGCGACGGTGGCCGACTCGCCGACCGCGCTGGTGCTCGTCTTCGACAAGCCGGTGGGCCTGACCGGTACCTCCGTGCGGCTGAAGCCGGCCGCCTCGGCCTCACTCGGTACCGGGAAGCTCAGCCAGGGCGGCCGTACGGTCACCATCCCGCTGCGCGGCAGGGTGACCACCGGGGTGCACACCGTCGACTGGCAGGTGACCGCACGGGACGGTGACGTGATGGCGGGCAGCTACCAGTTCGCCGTGGGCCCCCACGCCATCCGGCGCCACCGACCAGACCACCCCGCCGACCACGGCGGCCCCGATGAGGCCCGCGGCGGAGACGAGGGCCAGGCGTCGACGCCGCTGCTTGCGGGCCTCGGCGGCGAGGCGGCGCGGGACCGCGGCCGGCCCACCGGTCTGGTCGCGGTCCCCCCGCGCAGTGTTGAGGCTGGTCACGAGCCGCAGCAGCCGCCCGTCGGCGCTTCCTCGGCGACGGCTGGTGCGCCGAGCTGGACGAGCTGCGGCTCGGGGGCTGCGCGGCAGCCTCCGTCGGACGCCTTGTCGGCTTCGGGCGCGTCGAAGAGTCCGGCGCCTCCGCACCCGCCGGTCTCGGGCAGGGTGAGTTCGACGCGGTCGGCCGCTTCGAGGTCGCCTGCGATGGCGGCGGCGACGGAGCGGGCCTGCTCGTAGCCGGTCATGGCCAGGAACGTCGGTGCGCGGCCGTATGACTTCATACCGACGAGATAGATGTCCTGCTCGGGGTGGGACAGTTCGCGGTGGCCATGGGGGTAGACGGTGCCGCAGGAGTGCTGGTTGGGGTCGATCAGCGGCGCGAGCTCGACCGGCGCCTGGAGGCGCTCGTCCAGGTCGAGGCGGATCTCGGAGAGGAAGGACAGGTCGGGGCGGAAGCCGGTCAGCACGATCACCTCGTCCACCGGCTCCAGTCGTCGGCCGTCCTCGCCGACCAGCACCAGGCGCCCGTCGCCGTCGCGTTCGATCGCCTCGGTGCGGAAGCCGGTGACCGCGTCGGCGTGTCCCTCGTCGACGGCGGCCTTCGCGGCGAGGCCGAGGGCGCCCCGGGCGGGCAGCTGGTCGGCGGTGCCGCCGCCGAAGGTTGCGCCGGAGATGCCCCGGCGCAGGATCCAGCAGGCCTTCGTGCCGGTGTCACCGTCGGACTTGGCGAGGTCGGCCAGGTGGGCGAGGGCGGTGAAGGCGGAGGCGCCCGAGCCGATCACAGCGGTGCGCTTGCCCGAGTACCGGGCCCGTACGGCGGGGTCGTTGAGGTCGGGGACGCGGTAGGTGATGCGGTCGGCAGCCGCCTTCTCGCCGAGCGCGGGCAGCCCGCTGCCGCCGGCCGGGCTCGGGGCGGTCCAGGTGCCGGACGCGTCGATCACGGCGCGGGCGAAGACGCGCTGCTCGGTGCCGTCGGCGTATGCGACGTGGACGACGAAGGGCTGGGCCTCACGGTCGGCATCCACGATCCGGTCGCGGCCGGCCCGGGACACCCCCGTCACACGGGCGCCGAAGCGCACCTTGTCGCCGAGAACGTCGGCGAGCGGCTGCAGGTACCGCTCGGCCCAGTCCTCGCCGGACGGGTACGTGCTCGCGTCCGGCTTGATCCAGCCGGTCGGGGCGAGCAGCTTCTCCGCTGCCGGGTCGGTGAGCTCGCCCCAGGTGGAGAACAGCCGCACGTGCGACCACTCGCGCACCGCCGCCCCCGCGGCCTGACCAGCTTCCAGGACCAGCGGCTCGAGGCCGCGATCCAGAAGGTGGGCAGCGGCGGCCAGGCCGATCGGACCGGCGCCGATCACGACGACGGGCGGCTCGGTGGCGACGGGTGCGTTCACAGCGACTCCTTGCGTGTTTCGACATTCGTCGATGGCTTGCGCAGTCAGCATGACACCTGATTCGATAAACTTCAACATAGACATTTATCGAATCCAGGAGGGTTCGTTCATGGCGCACGTTGACGTGGCGGTGATCGGCGGCGGCCAGTCCGGGCTGGCTGTGGCGCACATGCTGCGGCGGGAGGGGCTGAGCCCGATGCTGCTGGGGGCATCGGAGCGGGCGGCAGGGTCGTGGCCGCGGTATTACGACAGCCTCACCCTGTTCTCACCCGCCCGATACAGCTCCCTGCCCGGGATGCCGTTCCCGGGCCAGGATCCGGGCCGATACCCCCACCGGGATGAGGTGGTCGCCTACCTGACCGCCTACGCCGCCCGCCTGGACGCCGACATCCGCACCAGCAGCCGCGTCATTGACGTGCGTGCAGATGGATCGGGGTTCGTCGTGGTGTGGGAGGGCGGCGGGAGCCTTGCGGCGCGCGCCGTCGTCGCGGCGTCCGGCACCTTCGGTCACCCCTGCCGGGCCTGGACCGGTTCGCCGGCCAGGTGCTCCACGCCGCCGACTACCGGAGTCCCGAGTCATCCGCCGGGCAGCGGATCGTCGTGGTCGGCGCGGGAAACTCCGCGATCCAGATCGCCACCGAGCTCGCCGCCGTGGCTCGGGTGTCCCTGGCCAACCGGGGGCCGGTGAAGTTCGCACACCAGCGCCCCCTCGGCCGCGATCTGCACTTCTGGTTCAAGTGGACTGGTATCGACTCGGCACCGGTCGGCCGTTTCCTGCGTACCCCGCCAGCCCAGCTGGTCATCGACGAGGGCCGCTACCGCGCCGCCCTCGCCGCGAGGGCGCCGGACCGCCGGGAACTGTTCACCGGCATCGAGGACGGCGAAGTCACCTGGGGGGACGGAAGTGTGGAGCAGGTCGACGCGATCTTGCTGGCCACCGGCTACCGGCCGGACCTGCCCTACCTCGCAGGCCTCGGCGCCCTCGATGCCACGGGGCATCCACTCCATCGCGACGGCGTCTCCTCCGCGCGCCCGGGCCTGGCTTTCGTGGGGCTGGAGTGGCAGCGCAGCCTGTCCTCCAACTCGCTGCGCGGAGTGGGCCGGGACGCCGCCCGCGCAGCCCGCCGCCTGGCCGCCCACCTGTCCCGGCGTTGACGCCGCCCGCGCCCTCGCCGCGCTGGTTCGACATGTGTCAACATAGATGCATGTCGAATGCTGAGGTGCTGCCGCTGAACGCCGCCCCTGAGGCCGTGGTGCCGTGCTGCCCACCGTTGACCGAGCGGCCTTTCACTGCCGAGGAGGCCGAGACGGCCGCGCGGATGTTCAAGGCGCTCGGCGACCCGGTGCGGCTGCGGCTGTTCTCCGCGGTCGCCTCGCACGAGGGCGGGGAGGCGTGCGTGTGCGACATCTCCGACGTCGGCGTCTCCCAGCCCACCGTCTCTCACCACCTGAAGAAGCTCAAGGAGGCCGGGTTGCTCACCTCCGAGCGGCGCGGCACCTGGGTCTACTACCGCGTCGAGCCGTCCGTGCTGGCCGCCATGGGCAGGTTGCTGACCACCGCCGCGGCAGCGGCCTGACGGGGGAGGGAGCGCGCCATGCCCGCAGGCGCCAGTTCGTCCAGCGCGGTGGTCGTGCCGCTGACCGCCGAGCACGCCGAGCAGGTCCTGGCGATCTATCAGGCGGGCATCGACGAGGGCAACGCCACCTTCGAGACGACCGCTCCCAGCTGGGAGGCGTTCGACGCGGCCAAGCTGACCGAGCACCGCTTCGCCGCGCTGGACGAGGACGGAGTAGTGCTCGGCTGGGTCGCCGCGACCAAGGTCTCCGACCGCTGCACCTATGCCGGCGTAGTGGAGCACTCGGTGTACGTCCATCCCGCAGCTCGCGGCCGCGGCATCGCCTCGGCGCTGCTCAAGTCGCTCATCAACTCCACCGAGGCGGCCGGGATCTGGACCATTCAGTCCGGGATCTTCCCGGAAAACACGGCCAGCCTCGTCGTGCACCAGCGCGCGGGGTTCCGGGTCATCGGTACCCGCGAGCGCATCGGCCGCCACCACGGTCTATGGCGCGACGTCGTGCTCATCGAGCGCCGCAGCCCGGCTATCACCTGACGCTTCAGCAACGGCGAGTACGCGATCGACCGCCTGGCCTTCATCGGCGCGGCCAAGCACCTCGGACTTCCGCTGGAGGAGGTCTCGGAGTTGCTGGCCGTGTGGGAGTCGGGAGCATGTGCGGATGTGAAAGCGGATCTGCGGCCGCGTATCGCAGCCCGGATCACGGATGCTGAAGCCCGCACTGCCGAATTGGCGAGGTTCACCGCCACGCTGCACCGTGCGTTGGAACGCCTCGACGAGCTGCCCGACCGTTTTGGCCGCTGCGATCCCGCCTGTACGTTTCTCGCCGCACCTCCCGGGCTCAGCGCCGGCCGGGTTGACGCGGCGCCGCTCCCCACCGACCGGGCAGAAGCCGATCCCGGTGTTGAACGGTGGCGGACAGCTCCGGTGGCCTGCTCCCTCGACTCCGGCCGACTCGGTGAACGCCGGGCCCAGTGGCGCCGGCTCGTCGACGGCGCCGAACAGCAGGAGATCCCGGGAGGGTCTGAGGCTGACGCCGCCCGTCGAGCGCGCCGCGGACGTGACGGCATTGGCCGTGTCCGAGCAGGCGTGCTGCCCGTTCTTCGACTTCCGTATCCAGCTTGACGGCCCTCTCCTGCACGTGGAGGTCCGCGCTCCCGCCGAGGGTGCCGGGCTGCTCGCCGAGTTGTTCACACCCACTGCGTGACCACCGTCGTCCCCAAGCGTTCCCGCCGAGAGAAAGTCCTGCTGTGCTGGTCGCCCGCTCCATTTCTCTGTTCCTCGTCGCTGCCCTGTTCGAGATCGGTGGGGCTTGGCTGGTCTGGCAGGGGGTGCGCGAGCACAAGGGCTGGATCTGGATCGGCACTGGTGTGATCGCGCTGGGCCTGTACGGGTTCGTGGCCACCCTCCAGCCGGACGCCGACTTCGGGCGCGTACTCGCCGCGTACGGCGGGGTCTTCGTGGCCGGGTCGCTGGCCTGGGGCTTGGCCGCCGACGGCTACCGCCCCGACCGGTTCGACATCATCGGGGCACTGGTCTGCCTCGCGGGGATGGCCGTCATCATGTACGCCCCACGGGGCCACTGAACCGCCCGCGACCGCCATCGTCGACGGGGTCGGTGCGCGGGGGACCCGCGCGGTTCATCGGCGAGTTGGAGCCGCTAGGTCGGCTGCATGGACAGGTCGAGCGGGTGCTGCAGAAGTTCGCCCTGCCGGATCCGCTAGCCCTTTGAGTCAGCGGACGTCAGTGCCTTGGGCGCCGGCTGGCGAACAGTAGGCCGACCAGGGCCAGGAGCATCCAGGCCGTCAGGTAGGTGAACGCGGCTGTCGGGGAGACGGTGCTCCACAGGACGCCGGCGATGGTGGAGGCGGCGAGGTTGCCCAGGGACTGGACGGTGGCGAGCATCCCGAATGCCGACCCGCGCAGGTCTTTGGGAGCCAGCGCGGCCACCGCGGAGTGCTGGGCGGTCTCCACCGCGCCGATCCCCACCCCGGCCAGCACGAACGGCACCGCCAGGACGGCGACGACCGCGCCGGTGACGGCGAACATCCCGTACGCCACGGCGAAGGCGGCGACACCACCGGCCAGCACGAGGACCGGACCACGGGCGCCGAGCCGGTCGGCCAGGCGTCCGGCCGGAACGGAGGCGAGGGTGGCGGCGACGTTGTAGGCGGTGTAGAGACCGAGCGCGATGGTGGTCGCGGTTTTCGCACCGTGTCCTGGGGCGAGCAGGTCGGAGGCGCGCAGGATCAGCAGGGTCGCGGCGACGTTGCCGACTTCGAAGGCCGCCACCGCCGCCAGCAGCCTGCCCAGGTCGCCTTTGAGTACCGGCCGGATACGGATTTTCAGTGGGACCTTGTCCCGGCCGGTCGGCTTCGGCGTGTGCCGGATCGCGTAGACGATCGCGACGGCGGCGAGCAGCCCTGGGATCACCGACAGGCCGATCGCCCACTGCACCCCGAGAGCGGCGACCAGGGCGAGCGCGAGCAGCGGGCCGAAGATCGCTCCGAGGTTGTCCATCATCCGCTCGAAGCCATACGCCCGTCCGTACGCCTTCGCCGGCACGATGTCCGCCAGCAGTGCGTTACGGGCCGGCACGCGCAGCCCACGAGCGGTCCAGGCCGCCGCCCGCAACACACCGACCTGCCACACCGCCGTGGCCCCTGCGGTCGCGGCGCCCAGCACCGCGGTCGTGGTGTAGCCGCCGACGGCGACCTTCCGCCGCCGCGCAGGATCGTCAGCCAGCACTCCGCCACCGAAGCGTGCCGCCCCGGCGAGCGCGTCGGACACCCCCTCGATCGCCCCCAGCGCGACGGCCGGAGCGCCGAGCGTGGAGGTCAGCAGGGACGGCAGCAGCGCGGTGGGGATCTCGTGGCCGACATCGGCGAGGAAGCTCGCCGAGCCGATCCCGCGCACCCCTGGCGTCAGCCACCGCTCCTCATCGGGAGCGGTCCGGTCGGAGGAAGGCGCGGTTTCAGTCATGCGGGAAGTCTGCCCCGGCGCCATGGCAGGCAGGCGATGGTGGATCCGGCGATTCCGCCCCACCCGCACCGGGGCTCTCGACCGGGCGCGGGGCGAGGGTGGCCCGGCCCAAGAGGGCCCAGTACCCCAGTACGCTGACGGGCGGTGGCGGCCCGTATCCGGCCGCCGCACGGCGGTGGGGCTCGCCGTACCCGAACCGCGGCACCGGCAGCCATGACCCGACTGCACGGCATCGCCCTGCGGGTGACGATCTTCATCGGGGAGAACGACATCTGGCTCCACCGGCCGCTGTACAGCGAGATCGTCCACCGCGCCCACAAGGCCGGGCTCGCGGGGGCGGGCGTCTTCCGTGGCGTCGAAGGCTTCGGTGCCTCCTCGCTGGTCCACACGGCCCGGCTGCTGTCGCTCAGCGAGGACCTGCCGGTGGCGATCGTCATCGTCGGCGCCATGGTCGGAGCACCCCTGCGCTACCTGACCGACCGGGCCGTCCAGGCCCGGCACCGTGTTCCCCTGGGGCACCTTCGCCGTCAACGTCGCCGGGTGCCTCATCCTCGGCGTGCTGACCGGCGCGGTCACCTACGGCGCCGCCTCCCACTCGGTGCAACTGCTCCTCGGCACCGGGTTGTGCGGGGCGCTGACCACCTCATGTTGTGCGGGGCGCTGACCACCTACTCGACCTTCTCCTACGAGCCGCTGCGGCTGGCGGAGTCCAGCGCGAAGTTCTTCGCCGCCGCCAATGTCGTCGCCAGCGTTGTCGCCGGACTCGGCGCGGCGTTCACCGGCGCCGCACTTGCCCAGGCCATCTGGGGCTGAGCGTCGGGAGGGATGACCAAGTCCATCCTCAGGCGACGCAGGTGGTGGCCGACGGCGAGCCCTGACTGGCCGCCGCCGATCACCACCACATCTGTCTGCTGGGTCACCGCGCGGCCGTGAGCTTCTCGCGCCAGGCCAGGGATACGTACACCAGCGCGACCAGGACGGGAACCTCGATGAGCGGGCCGACGACCCCGGACAGTGCCTGGCCGGAGGTGACGCCGAAGGTGGCGATGGCGACCGCGATCGCCAGCTCGAAGTTGTTGCCCGCGGCGGTGAAGGCCAGGGTGGCGGTGCGGTCGTAGGCCAGGCCGATCGCCTTGCCGAGCGCGAACGTACCGAACCACATCAGCGCGAAGTAGACCAGCAGCGGCACCGCGATCCGCGCGACGTCCAGCGGCTGCGAGGTGATCGTCTTTCCCTGGAGGGCGAAGAGGATGACGATCGTGAACAGCAGCCCGTACAGGGCCCAGGGGCCGACCTTGGGCAGGAATTTCTGCTCGTACGTCTCGCGGCCGAGTTTCTTCTCACCGGTGCGGCGGGTGAGGAAGCCCGCGAGGAGCGGGATGCCGAGGAAGATGACGACGTTCAGGGCGATCTTCCACATGGAGATGTCCAGGTGTTCGCCGTCACCCAAGCCCAGCCAGCCGGGCAGCAGGTCCAGGTAGAACCAGCCGAGCAGGCCGAACGCCAGGACCTGGAACACGGAGTTCAAGGCGACGAGTACGGCGGCGGCTTCGCGGTCGCCGCACGCGAGGTCGTTCCAGATGATCACCATGGCGATACAGCGGGCGAGGCCGACGATGATCAGGCCGGTGCGGTACTCGGGCAGGTCCGACAGGAAGATCCACGCCAGGGCGAACATCACCGCGGGTCCCAGGACCCAGTTGATGACCAGCGAGGAGATCATCAGCTTCCGGTCGCCGGTGACGGCATCCAGCTTGTCATAGCGGACCTTCGCCAGGACCGGGTACATCATGATCAGCAGGCCGAGCGCGATCGGCAGCGAGATGCCACCGATCTCCACCTTGGCCAGCGTGTCATTCAGGCCGGGGATCAGTCGCCCGAGCCCGAGGCCCAGAGCCATCGCAGCAAGGATCCACACGGCGAGATAGCGGTCGAGCGTGGAGAGCTTGGCGACGACGGAGGTTTCGTCGGTGGTCGCGGCTGCTTCGGTGCGGGTCACGGGCAGGCCCTCTTGGTGTCGGCGGCCGCGGTGGCGCGGGCGGTGGCTGCCAGGTCGGCGAACTGACCTGCCAGGGTTTCGATGACGTCGGGCTTGAGCCGGTAATAGGTGAACCGGCCGCACGGCTCGGTCTCCACCACCCCGGCCTCGCGCAGCACCCTGAGGTGGTTGGACAGATTCGTCTGGCGCGCGCCGGTCTCCTCCACCAGGTGCGTGGTGCACAACGTTTCGCGGGCCAGCAGGGTCACGATCCGGAGCCTGAGCGGGTCGGCCAGCACCCGGATCAGGTCAGTGTCGACTGACGTCATCATGGGCTGATACTGTCACATCACCTGGAGCTGATACCAGTCCAGGCTGACCTATAGGGCCCCTCGGAAGGGTCTCGCCATGTCCGCCTCCCCGCCCGCCCTCCCCGACGAGCGCCTTGCCGCCGGGGCGGCCCGGCTCGCCCCCCGGCACGCCGGCCGCTTCGCAGCCGAGACCGTGCAGGGCCTGCTCGCCGACTCCTACCGGCGCCTTGCTGCGACCGCCCGAGTCCACACGCACCTCGTCGTGCTGGCCGAACGCCTGACCGCCGAGCGCCTGGATGCCCTGGCGCACGTCCAGAGCGCGCCGGGTTCCCGGCTGTCGCGCGTGCTGT
Organism: Streptomyces sp. NPDC059679; assembly: GCF_042734105.1. Taxonomy (NCBI): domain Bacteria; kingdom Bacillati; phylum Actinomycetota; class Actinomycetes; order Kitasatosporales; family Streptomycetaceae; genus Streptomyces; species Streptomyces sp. NPDC059679. Next base: position 66,701 of record NZ_JBHWES010000029.1, read on the forward strand.
TCGTCTGCAGTCACAACGCCGGACGCTCCCAGCTGGCGGCGACTCTCCTCGAGCACCGTGCCGCTGGTCGGGTGACCGTCTCCTCGGCGGGGACGCACCCGGTGGCCGAGGTCGAGCCGCATATCGCACACGTCCTCGGCGAAGCGGGCGTTGAAGTTGAAGTGGGCGGGGCCTTCCCCAAGCCGCTGACCGACGAGGTCGTCCAGGCCGCCGACATCGTGATCACCATGGGCTGCGGGGACGCCTGCCCTGTCGTGCCCGGCCGCCGCTTCCTGGACTGGCCCGTCGCCGATCCCGAAGGCGCGCCGATCGGGGAGGTGCGGGCCATCCGCGACGACATCGACGCCCGCATCACCGACCTGCTGACCTCCCTGCCCACCTGAACCGGCCCGCGCGCCCGCCGCTGATCCATTTCGCGAAGGAAGAACCCATGCCTGCCGCCCCGCTCGCCTCCGTGCTGTTCGTCTGCGTCCACAACGCAGGCCGCTCCCAGATGGCCGCCGGTTTCCTCAGCCACCTCGCGGGCGACCGGATCGAGGTCCGCTCCGCGGGCTCCCTGCCCGCCGACCAGGTCAACCCGGCCGCCGTCGAGGCGATGAACGAGGTCGGCATCGACATCGCAGCCCAGAAGCCGAAGGTCCTGACCACCGAGGCAGTGCAGGCGTCGGACTACGTGATCACCATGGGCTGCGGCGATGCCTGCCCGATCTTCCCCGGCAAGAAGTACCTCGACTGGGCTCTGGAAGACCCCGCGGGCAAGGGCGTTGATGCTGTGCGCCCGATCCGCGACGAGATCAAGACTCGCATCGAGGCCCTCATCGCCGAGGTCGACGCCAAGCAGGAGGCGTGACCCCATGCCGCAGACCGACGACGTCCGCGACGTCATCGTCATAGGCTCCGGCCCCGGGCGTTCGGGTCGGCAGGAGGCGGCGTGGCGGCATGCGACGAGGTTGCGGTGCCAACGCAGTACCGTGTCGGGGCGTACGAGCAGCCGTGGCCTGCGCAGGACGTGCAGTGGCAGCCGGTGCAGCAGCGCTGCCAGGAATGCCCGATCGCTCGGCGCGAACCGGATCTTGTCCTTGCCGAGTTGGCGTTCCAGCACGGTGATCTGATGGCGCAGGGCGAGGATCTCGGCGTCCTTGTCCCGGTCGGTCATCGGCAGCAGGCGAAGCATCGCAAACGCGTTCGTCACGCCCAGGTAAGCCCAGTCGCAGCAGCACGATCGATCATCATGACGTGCTGACGGCAAGTGTGCGAGAGCGCCGGCTCAGACGACCGCGGCCAGATTTCGGGAAACCCGATGGACCGGCCCCTGCCGGGGCGGATGAGGTTTCTGGCAAGGGCAGGGCGTGCACAGGGCCTCGATCACTGCGGGCAGCGCCGCGCCTGGCAGCCTCTCGGTGACGGCGAACTGCTGCCACAACCGGTACGTCTGGGCGTTCACCATATTTCGACCCCTCCCAGGCTGGGACACCGCGTGACTGTCCGGTCACTACATGGTTCTGAGGTGACGGTACGCGGCGACGACCACCCACGCGTTGCTGATCCCCGATGCTTCTCGATCTTGAGGCTTCTTTGCTGCCAGGGGTGCGTGGCGGCCCATGTGGCCGAAGTGCTGCTGGACTGCGCGTACCTCCCCATGCCACGTTCGAAGTTGCAGGGGGAACCGGCTACGGGGGGCTGGGAATGCTGGTGACGGAGTTCAGCACGGACGTCGTGGAAGCGCCGGAGCGGTACGCGCTGTGGGAAGAAACCGCAGCACGATCGCGCATAGCCGGCCGGATGCGCAGCAACGACCGCGATGACTTCCGCGTCAAGACGCGCAACCTGAACTTAGGGGAGCTGCAGGTAGCCAGATCGTGATGGGCGATGACGTCGCTGCCCTCGGCGGGGATCAGCACCTGCCAGTGCGCGTCGGGTGGTGGGGTGAAGTCCTGCACCGCATCGTGGAAGTCCCGGATCAGTCGTGCCACGCGAGCCAGTTGCCGAGCGGGCTCCACCAGAGAGAACCGGTCGGGCCACACCACATGTCCCGGCACAAAGGTCAGGACTTCGCGCCCCTGATCGTCAATGCCCAGAGGACGAGGCGCCGCCCGGAATCCCACCTCGTGCAGGTGCGTGAGCAAGGCGTGCACTGCGCGAGTCCACGGTCCGGTCGGACGGCGGACGGTATCTCCGACTCGAACGACACCATCGCTGACGTTGCCGCCGGACAACGGCTGTTCTTCATCATGCTGCACCGAACCAGTGTGTCTGATCAGGCCGCCATGATCACCCCGTTAAAGGGGGCGCACCAGGTAGGGGCAGAGGTTAAAGAACAAGCTGAGTGGCTGTTGTCGTTCCGATCTTGAGGGGTGCGCGTCGAACGGGAGTCTCGATCGGGTGATCGCAGCTGGCCGCGGGCATGAAGGCAGGGCCTCTTGGCAGCGGGTTGCGAAGCCAACCGAGATCCAGGAGACCCTGTTGCCGCAGTTGTACGTGCTCGCACCGGTGGAGTTCAACTCGGCTGCACTGTCGTGTGATTGTGTAGCCCACCGGTTCGGAAACGCAGCCGATCGGCCGGAACGTGTTCGGCGGTATCCGTCGGATATGACGGACGCGGAGTGGACTGTGGTCCGGCCGCTGCTGCCGGTGTCGGCCTGGCTGCGCGGCCGGGGTGGACAGCCGGAGGGGTACTGCCACCGCGCGATGCTGGACGCGATCCGCTACCTCGTAGCAAACGCTGGGCCGCGACGCGGCACCGACGGGCGGTGTGATCGACTCGCAGTCGGTCAAGGCGGACGCAGTCGTCGGATCGGACAGCCGCGGCTTCGACGGCGGCAAATTCGTCAACGGCCGCAAGCGGCACGTCGTGGTCGCCACACTGGGCCTGCTGCTGGGCGTGATGGTCACCGCCGCGGACACCGGCGACCGCACCGCCGCCCACGTGCCGCTGGGGCAGGTCGCCGGCGTGCACCACCGGCTGGAGCTGGTCTGGGCTGACGGCGGCTACACCGGCAGCCTCGTCGAGCACTGCCTGGCCGCGTTCGCGCTGGTCCTGGCGATCGTGAAACGCAGCGACGACATGCGCGGCTTCGTGGTGCTGCCCAAGCGGTGGATCGTCGAGCGGTTCTTCGCCCACCTGATGCGCACCCGCCGTCTGGTGCGCGACTTCGAACGCCGCACTACCAGCGCCGAGGCGATGGTCTACTGGTAGATGACCCTGCTCATGACGCGCCGCCTTGCCCGGCCGGGCCCTGGGCGAGGGTGAACCGGCCCGGCAGCCGCTCGGCCAGCCAGCCCCGCGCGACCAGGCGTTCCGCCTTCGACCGCAGCGCCTCCACCTTGGCCGGCACCGCATCCAGGCCGAACATCACGGCCAACTCCTGGCAGATCAGCGGCCCTTGATGGAGCTGGTGCCGGTCCGCGAGAGCGGTGAGGATGCGCTGATAGTCCACCGACAGCACCGACCAGGCCAGCTCCTCACGCCACACCGGCACCTGCGACTTCGGTTTTGCCGCCTGCCTGGGCGCCGAGCGCGTGTCCGCGTCCCGTGGCCGGGGGCGGCCTCCTCATCGGCGATGTTGCCGCCGCCCGGAGCCAGGACCGTGCCCACTCGCCTGCGGGCGATCGCCCACTCCTGCCATTCCTGCTCGGCCGCGGCCAGCTCGGCCTGGATGCGATCGGCTTCCTCACGTAACCCGTCGACTCGACGGCGAGCGGCGAGCTCCTGCTGTTCCAGCAGTCCGACGACCGACGGCATCCGCAACCTCCTCGGGAGCGACGACACAACACGCCACCACTCCCACCGAATCACCGCTGCTATGCCTGACCAGCGAAAACGCTGCCCTCAGATTCGGAACGACAACAGCCACTTATCAGCCCTGGAGGGCTCGCAACGCCTCCACGTAGATCAGGGCGATGCCAGGCTGGAGCAGTCCTCATCATTCCTGGAGGGCTCGCGACGTGATCACCCGCGTGGGCTGTCAGCGGCCGGTCCGGAATCCCCATGTACGGCCAGTTGAGCTGTCACTCTCGGTTTCGGATTGACCGGTTCCTGCTGTGGCCGGTCGCGTACGGGTGGACGCGATGGGATGCCGGCCAGGTCGGTACCGGGCACAGGCGATCAACTTTCTGCGCAGGCGTCTTGGCCGACGAGTTGTGCCACGCGCTCCATGCAGCGCATCCGGGCAGGAGAGAAGTCGTAGGGCATCTTGGTGATCGCCTCCGAGGCGCCCATCTGCGTGTCCTCCTGCTCTGCCAGGTCGGCGTCGTAGGTCTCGAAGAGCTCGTCATCGGCCGTGTCCAGCCCGGCTGCCGTGATGGCCTGTACGAGGGCCATGTGGTGGGTGTATCGCTGTACGGCGACTTCCTCGACGCGCGGGTCATCGGGGTCGACGCCGTCGTCGAGGGCGGCCTCAGCCTCGTCGAGACGGTCCTCCTCGGCCCGTAGGTCGGGATGGGTGGCCAGCACGATGTACACGCTGGCCTGTATTGCGGAGCCGAGCGGACCGAAGATCCGTTCCGTGACCAGCAGGGCCTCCATGTCGGAGGCGCGCAATGCGCCAGGGGGCAGGTGGCTGAGCCGATCCGTCACCAGCTCGGAGAGCAGGCCCTGCGGGCTGCCCACAGCCCGCAGGCGCCCGACGGCCGCGCGCTGACGTTTGATGCCGGCCTCCTGGGCAGCCAGGGATTCCTCCAGCCGGCCCAGGGTCTCCTCGATGTCCCCGGATTCGTCGAAGGCAGCTCGCATGTCGTCCAGACTGATGCCGACCTCCGCCATTCTGCGGATCCACAACAGGCGGATCATGTCGTCGTAGCCGTAGCGGCGGCGGCCGTCTCCACCGCGCTCGGGTTCCGGCAGCAGACCGATCTGGTGGTAGTGGCGGATAGCGCGTGGGGTGGTCCCGGCGAAGGCGGCAGCAGCGCCGATCTTGACCTGGCGGGGCGGTGTGACGGAGGGGTACATCGCAGACGGAGCCTTTCGTGCTGTGGTGCCTCAACGACACCACATGCCGCTACGGCAGGTGCAACAACACACCACCCGGGTTCCACCGACCGCGAGGCCCTGACCACCGCCGGAACCGATCACTGTGACGAGGCATCCCGCATCCTGGCAGACCTCTGCACCCTCATCCGCCAGCCGTTGTGTGCCACGAATCAACACGCAGAGTGACATCGGCGGCCGGATGACTCCCCACCAAGTGGCCGCCGCTGGGGAATTCCAACTGGCCGCCGACAGCTGAAGTCCCAGGGCCCCAGACGCCGAGGACGTCATGTCATCGCCGAAGGCGCGCATGCGCAGTTTCCTTTGCCGCATGAGGTAGTTGGCATGTGTGGTCGGTGTCCATGAAGAGCTGTTCGACGCTTCGGCGGACATCTGTCTTTGTGTGCGAGGGCTCATGCAGCGCGCAGTGTGATGTCGTTGCAGGACTCCAGAGGGGTCCAGCGCTGTGCTGCGCGCACGCCCATGAGGAGCCGGTCAGCAGCTGGCAGCGGCCCGAGCTCCAGGCCGGTGAGCTCGGCGACATACTGTCACCGACGAACTCCTCGCCCGCCTGTCGCCGCTCCAGTACGACCACATCAACTTCCTTGGCCGCTACGCCTTCACCCGGCCGCCGGCGCGGGGCCCGCGGGAACTGCGCGACCCCGCACAGCGACGCCTATGGCTCCGGGCCGGACCGCTTCACGTGCGAGTCTCAGCCGGTGGGCAGGATGCGCAGGCGCAGGCCGTATTGACGGGGCTCGGAGGGGATGTCCTCGCACCGGTAGCCAGCCCGGATCAAGGCGCTCTTGCAGGCGAGCATGTTGCCGCCGGAGTTCACGTGCAGCACCACTGCGTCCGCGCGGTCCGGGTCGCGGTCGACGGACAGCACCGCGTCCGGGGCGGTGGTCTGGGCACTCTTACGGCTTCGCCGCCTTCGACGTGGACTCGGGCGGCGGCGGGCCCACCACCGCGATGCACGTCACCCACTACGCGGTGTCCGGGCCCTGTGGCGACCCGCTGCCGGTGGACCGCTTCACCCTCACCCGCTCCCGCCGCGCCTGACCCGCCGGCGGGGCCGGTCCTCCGGCTTGACTTCGAGCGCGCTCCAAGTCCTAGTTTCGGAGGCGTTCATCAGTGCTCAAGGTACCGCCCGGTCCGCCGGGCAGGAGGAGTGTCCGCGCATGATCACCCGAACCACGCTCGGCTCGCCCGGTCTCTCCGTCAGCGCGATGGGCCTGGGGTGCATGGGGATGAGCGAGAGCTATGGCGCCGCCGACTGGGACGGTGGCCTGGCCACCATCGACCGGGCCCTGGAGCTGGGCATCACGTTCCTGGACACCGCCGACGCCTACGGCACCGGGCACAACGAGGTGCTGGTGGGGCGGGCCATCCACGGCCGCCGGGACCAGGCGCAGCTGGCCACCAAGTTCGGCATCGACCGCAGTGCCGGCGACCGGGCACGCCGCATCCGCGGTGCCCGGGACTACGTGCTGCGCTCCTGCGACGCCTCGCTGCTGCGGCTGGGCGTCGAGGTGATCGACCTGTACTACGCCCACCGCCCGCCCCAGGACGTGGAGATCGAGGAGACCGTCGGGGCGATGGCCGAGCTGGTCGAGGCGGGCAAGGTCCGCCATCTGGGCCTGTCCGAGGTCGACGGCGAGCTGCTGCGCCGGGCGCACGCGGTGCACCCGATCACCGCGGTGCAGAGCGAGTACTCGCTGTGGACCCGCGACGTCGAGGCGGTCACCCCGGTGATGGCCGAGCTGGGGGTCGGACTGGTGCCGTACTCGCCGCTGGGGCGGGGGTTCCTGACCGGCACCCTGGACCGCTCCACACTGGGCGAGAAGGACTTCCGGCGCACCAACCCCCGCTTCGCCGGCGAGGCGGGCGAGGCCAACGAGAAGATCGCGCAGACCGTGCGCGAGGTGGCCGACCGGCTGGGTGCCACCCCGGCCCAGGTGGCGCTGGCCTGGGTGTACGCGCAGGCCGAGCGGCTCGGGGTGGCGGTGGCGACCATTCCGGGCACCCGCAGCCCTGCCCGGCTGGAGCAGAACGCGGCCGCGCTGGAGCTCACCCTCGACGCCGAGGCGCTGGCCGCGCTGGACCCGCTGAGCGACCAGGTGATGGGCGAGCGCTACACCCCCGCGCACACCGCTGAGGTCGCTCGGGGTTAGCCGGTGGGCTCGACGCGCACGACGTCCAGCTCGACGACGTCGTTGACGTCGCGCCCACCGGTGACCTAGCCGGTCACAACCAGCCGGGGTCGGGCCGGCGGTGCCCCGTACTGCTCGACGGCCAGGATCGCACCCCGGTTGCCGGAGTCCGGGGCGATCTCGCCGTAGGAGACCAGCGCCCGGTGCCCGTCCGCGCCCACCGCGAGCACGCCGACGCTCGGCTATGTGTCGTCAAACGATGGCACTCTCAAGTGATCAAGGCACCCACGGATGATCATGTGGTCGTGGAGGCACAGGTGCGTGGCTACGGGTTTTCGCCGACTCAGCAGGACGAGATCTGGAGACGCTGGCGTGAAGGACAGTCGTTCAGTTCGATGGGGAGGGCGCTTGGGGCGCCGATGCATCACGTTCGCCGGTTTCTGGACCAGAGCGGCGGCGTCCGCCAGGCCCCGCAGCAGCGGTCGAAGCGGCATCTGACCGGCAGCGAGCTGCACCGCGAACCCCAGCTGGTGCGCCGTCGTGCGGCGCAACGCGATCAGGTCCCGGTCCACGTCGTCCAGGAAGAAGAACCGCTCCAGCTCCGGCCGCGTCGACTCCTCCACAAATCTTCCGTACGCCGCCGCTTGCTCATCAGTCAGAAATTCCACCGGCACCCGGCGGACGGTAGCCACCCATCATCCGGGCCCACCGGGCTTCCAGAGGAACCTGACCCCGCATCCCGAAGCTGTGCTAGACGACCATGATCAATCTCAGCGCCAACCACGGTTCGATTGATCCCCGGGGCCGGTATCCAGCGCTCCACGAGCGAGTTCATTCGGGGTATCCGAATGCCGGTGGTGACGATCTTGAGACGGGCATCGGTCATCAGGGCATCGAAGGCGGCTGTGAACTTGGAATCGCGATCGCGATGAGGAACTTCGCCTTGCCGTCTGGGTGGCGCCGAGGACCCGGATGCGACGGGTGGCGTGCTCGATGACGGCGAAGACGTGCAGGCGCGCCCCTGTCAGCGTGCGGACTTCGAACAGATCGCAGGCGAGAAGGGCCTTGGCCTCTGGCTGCGGAGAAAGTCGGCCCAGGTGGTGCTCTGCCGTTCGGGGGCGGGTGGGATGCCGTGCTCGCGGAGTGTCTCCCAGACCGTGGAGGCGGCGACCTTGACCCCCAGTGCGGCGAGTTCGCCGTGGATCCGGCGATATCCCCACGCGGCATTCTCCCTGGCCAGGCGCAGGACCGTGGCGCGGATCGACCGGATGGTGCGCGGGCGTCCGCGTCGCCTGGGTACGCAGGTTGCGGCATGGCGCGCCGTAGCAGCTCGCGATGCCAGCGCAACACCGTCTCGGGGCGGACCAGCAGCAGAAGGTGCCGCAGTCTGTCTTTGGGGAGGCGGTGGAGCAGGCCGGCCGGCGAGGACGGCACGGTCGCTGTCGGTGAAGCTCGGCCTGCCGACCTGACGCTGCAGGACCAGCAGCTGCTGCCGGAGTACGAGGATCTCGATGTCCTTGTCTCTGTCGCTCATCGGCAGGAGGCGCAGGAACGCAAGGGCGTTGGTCGTGGCGAGGTAGGCCAGGCGCAGGAGCACGACAGATCATGATGCCGCCGGGGCCCCGGCGGGTGAAGCGCTTGGAGCGAATGACAAGGAGAGCCGAGGATCCGTGATCAGGCTCCCGAACTGCGTGGATGATTTATCGGCACCCGCACAGTTGTGAACCAGGACCCGACGACGGGCAGCCGGACATGACCATCGGTGAACGCATCCGCATCACGCGGACCGCCCGCAGGCCGCGGTGCAGCCAGGCGAGGCTCGCTGACGAACTGTCGGTGGCCCGCTGGGGCAAGCCGGGCTACCTGGACCGGCAGCAGGGTCTACCGGTGGGAAGCCGGGAAGCGGGTGCCGACCGACTGGCTGCCGTACATCGAACAGGTATTGGGCATCGATCTTTCCGGTAGGGAAGAGACCCCGGCCGGCGATACCGTGGCCTCGGCAATTGTGCTCGGGAGGATCGACGTGGAGCGACGGCAGTTCCTGACCGCGACCGCGACCGCTGCCGTTGACCTGGCGGCCCTGGACCTGACCGACGCCGAGGCCATCACCCGGCGAGTGAAACGCTCCGGACCCGTCCATGTCGGCATGGGCGAGGCGACCGCAGTCCACTCGATGACGACCGCGCTCGGCGACGCCGCGTCCGAGCTCGGCGGCGGCCGGCCTCACGGGGACGGAATCCGTCACAGGGCGAGGGTGCACACGACCGAGGGGACGTGTGCGGCCGGGGCGGGCCGGCTGAGTGCCCCGGTGGGCAGCACGCGCAGCGCGGCGAGTGTGCCGCTGTGCTGGTTGGCCACGAGCAGATGGCCGGCGACCAGGGCAAGGCCGCGGGGCCAGATCCCGCCGCTGGGCACCTCGCCGATCGGCTGGAGGCCGGTGCCGGACACCCGGAAGGCGGCCACCGTGTCGGCGCCGCGGTTGGTCACCCAGACGAAGCGCCCACAGGGCGAGGCGACAATGCCACCGGGCTGGTTGGCGATGTCCCGGACCGTGGTGGCGGGTGTACGGGAGACCGCGGTCAGGGTGCCGGCCTCGGGGTCGTAGCGGTGGCAGGTGAGGGTCGAGGACAGCTCGTCCGCGCTCCAGGCACACGTGCCGTCGGGCGCGAACGCCAGGTGGCGCGGCCCGGATCCGGGGCGCGCCTTGTTCACCGCGGTCTGCCGCAGACGTCCCGTCCCGGTGTCGAGACGGTAGGTGAAGACGGCGTCCGCCCCCAGATCGGTGGCCAGGACGAACCGGCCGTCCGGGCTGACCACCACCTGATGGGCGTGGCTGGATTCCTGCCGCCCGCTGACCGGGCCCGCCCCTTCGTGGACAGCGACGTCGGTCAGTTCGGCTATGCGCCCGTCCGCGTCGAGCCGGTGCACCGACACGCTGCCCGGCATGGTGTCGCTGCCGTAGTTGGCCGTCAGCAGCCAGTGCCCGTCGGGGTGGACGGTGAGATGGCACGGGTTGGCGCCGCCGCTGCCGACCGGGGCCCCGAGGGGGGACAGCGCCTCGTCGTCCCGCCGCAGGACGGCGCTGACGGCGCCGGTCTCGGCCTCGTTGGTGCTGTAGACGACGTCCAGGGACGGATGTGCCGCGAGGAACGAGGCACCGCTGACAGGCACCGGGGACACCCGGCGCTCGTCCGTCAGCGAGCCGGTTCGCGGGGCGAACCGTACGGCGGCGAGCCCGGCACCGCTGCCGCCGGTGTCCGGTGTGTAGGCGCCCGTGAGGACGATGAGCTCGTCGGGGAAGGGGGTCGGTGTCGGCATGAGGGGTCCTTGAAGGGTCCTTGAGGGCCGGGGGCGTGTGTCAGCGGAGGATGTCGTCGTGGTGGTCGAGCAGGGCCAGCTCGGCGCGGCGGGGGAGACCCTCCCAGTCGCCGGTCGAGCTGACCGCGAAGGCGCCGACAAGGGCCGCCGTCCGCAGCCGCCGCTCCGGGGGCTCACCCGCGAGCAGTTCGGCCAGATATCCGGCGGCGAATGCGTCCCCCGCGCCCACCGTGTCGTGGACGCGGACGGGTACGGCGGGCTGCCGGTACGCCTTTCCGTCCAGGAGAGCGAAGGCTCCCGCGTCCCCCAGCTTGATCACGGCGCCGGCCGGCCCGAGGGCACAGACGTTCTTGGCGAGCTGCTCGGGGCCGTCACCGTCGAGTGTTCCGGGAACCATGAGCCGGGCTTCGTACGATCCCGCGAAGACGAGGTCGGCCTTGCGCAGCAGGGGCAGCAGGGTGTCCCGGGCCTTGGTCTCGTCCCACAGCAGGGAGCGGAAGTTGATGTCCAGCGAGATCGGCACTCCGGCGGCGGAGGCGATGTCGACGGCTGTGCGCACGGCCAGGGCGGGGGCGTCGCCCAGAGCCGGTGTGATCCCGGTGATGTGCAGGACCGCCGCCCCCGCCACGAGGTGTTCGGGCACGTCCTGTGGGCACAGCCGGGCTCCGGCGGTGTGGGTGCGGTAGTAGCGGGTGCGGCCGCGGTTGGCGGTTCGTTGCTCCTTCAGCAGCAGCGAGGTGGGGGCGGTGTCCCGGGTGGCGACGGCGGTGACCCCTTCCGCGCGCAGCTCGCGCAGGATCAACTCGCCGAGTTCGTCGTTGCTGACGCGGCCGATCCAGGTCGCGGATCCGCCGAGCCGGCTGACTCCGATGGCGACGTTCGACTCCGCCCCGGCGATCCCCAGGCGCATCGCCGCCCCCAGGACGAGCGGGCCGGGTCCCGGCGAGGACAGGACCGCCAGTGCTTCGCCGACCGTCACGAGATACGGCTCGGTGATGAGACCTTTCACGAGTCGGCCTCCTCTTCCGATGAGGCTTCCGGTGCGGGGGCATTGACCGCATCCAGCAGCGTGCGTGCTCTGTCGGCGAGGCGGTCCAGGGCGTCCGGGGTCGGATCGCGGTCCGCTCCGCGCAGCAGCGGGGAGCCGAGGCCCACGGCGCGGGCGCCCGCGTCCAGGAAGGCCCGCGCCTGGGCGACCCCGATTCCGCCCACGGCGACGATCGGTACCTGCGGCAGGGGCGCCCGCAGCTGTCGCAGATGGGCGGGGCCGCCGGTGGAGGCCGGGAACAGCTTGACGGCCGCCGCGCCCGCCTGCCAGGCGGTGACCATCTCGGTGGGCGTCCAGGCGCCCGGATAGCACGGAGTGCCGCCCTGCGCCGCGTCGCCGATGACGGCGGTGTCCACGTTCGGAGCCACCAGAAACTCGGCTCCGACGGACAGCGCGTCCCGGGCCTGGCCGGTGGTGACCACCGTGCCGGCGCCGACCGCGACGCCGGACCCCAGCTCATCGCGGATGCGGGCCAGGGCGTCGAGCGCGCCGGGCGTGGTGAGGGTGACCTCCAGGCAGGTGATGCCGCCCGCCGCCAGGGCCCGGGCCACCGCGGGCAGCCCGGAGCCGTCGTCGGAACGGAGGATCGCCATGACCCGGGTGCGCAGCAGTTGCGGTGTGATGTCCGGACGTCTGGTCACTTGAGGCCCGAGGTGCTGATGCCGGAGACGAATCCGCGCTGCATGATCAGGAAGAGAACGAGCACGGGTACCACGTACATCACGGCTCCCGCGGCGACGAGGTTGCTGAGCTGGGCGCCGTGTTGGTTCACGTAGCCGGTGGCGAGCTTCACCGCCAGGGTGGTGCGGTCGCTGTCCAGCAGCAGGGCGGGGGCGATGTAGTCGCCCCAGGTCCAGGAGAAGGACAGGATCATGCTGGTGGCGATGACTGGCCACGACTGCGGCAGGAAGATGCGCCAGAAGATGCGGATGTGTCCGCAGCCGTCGACGATCGCCGCCTCTTCCAGTTCCTTCGGCATGTTGGAGAAGAACTGGCGGAACAGAAAGATGAGGTATGGGGCGCCGCACAGGCCCCACAGAACCCACGGCATATAGGTGTTCAGCAGATTGAGCTTGGCGAACACCAGATAGGTGGGGATGAGGGTGATGACGGCGGGCAGCATCATCGTGGACAGCAGAAGACCGAAGATGAAGCGTTTGCCCGGTGCCTCGAGGCGGGCGAAGCCGTAGCCGGCCCAGGCCGAGGCCAGCGTCACGAGCACCGAGTAGATGACGGCGATCGTCAGCGAGTTGCGGGCGTAGGCGAGGTAGGGGATGTGGGTCAGGGCCCCGTGGAAGTTGCTGAGCGTGGGGTGGTGGGGCCACCAGTGGATGGGCAGGGCCCGCAGCTCGCCGACGTCCTTGAGCGCGGTGATGGCCAGCCAGCCGAAGGGGCTGAGGAAGAGCACGAGGAGCGCCACCAGAAGCATATAGACGGCGCTGCGCTTGGCCAGGGTCATCGCTTGCCTCCGAGCGTACGCGGCTTGGTGGTGGCCGGCTCCGGGTCCGTGGAGTAGAAGACCATGCCTTTGCTGAGTCTGAAGACGAGGAAGGTGATCGCCAGAATGCAGGCGAACAAGATCCACAGCAGGGCCGAGGCGTACCCGTACCGGCCGTTGGCGAAGTACTGGGCGAAGACGTTGATCATGTAGAAGTAGTTGCTCTCGGGCACGGAGGTGACGCCGTGCGGGGTGGGGTCGAGCGCGATCAGCAGGGGCATGAAGCTCTGCAGGGCGGCGATGATGCCGGTGACGACCTGGAAGAAGAGCACGGGGGAGAGCAGTGGCAGCGTGATGCGGGTGAAGGACTGCCAGGCGCCGGCCCCGTCCACCCGGGCCGCCTCGTGGAGCTCCTTGGGGATGTCCTGGAGCCCCGCCAGCGAAATGATCATGATGTTGCCGACGCCCCACAGGGTCAGCACGATCAGCACCCAGCGGGCGTAGGGGTCGGTCAGCCAGGTGACACCGTTCATGTTGAGCGCGTCCAGCAGGCCGTTGGCGGCTCCGGAGTCGCGGTCGAAAATGAGCTTGAAGGTGAGCGCGGCGCCGACCGGCGGCACCACCGCCGGCAGATACAGCAGGGTGCGGAACAGACCGCGGGCCCGGATCGGCTGGTTGATCAGCACGGCCAGCAGGAGGCCGGCCACGATGGTCAGCGGCACGGTGATCGCGGTGAACACCCCGGTGCGGGCCAGCGAGTCCAGGGTGTCAGGGTCGGTGAGGGCCTCCTTGTAGTTGGCCAGGCCCACGAAGTGGGTGCGCGGGGAGAGCCCGTCGGAGTCGGTGAGGCTCAGCCACAGCGCGTACCCCAGCGGGTAGGCCGTCAGTGCCAGAAAGCCCACCAGCCACGGACCGGCGAAGATGTAGAAGGCACGGGCCCGGCGGGTCCGCACCGAGCGGGGGCGGCGCGCCCGTGCCGAGCGGGAGTGGCGCGCCCGCCCCGCCGCCTGCCCGGGCGGGGGCGGCGCGAGCGGCTCGGCGGCGGTCCCGGTGACCTCGACGCTCACCCCAGGACCTTCTTCCCGTTGGCGAGCTGCTTGTTCATGTCCGCGTTGAGCTGGTCGGCCACCTTTCCCGCGGCGGTCTTGGACTTGATCGCGCCCGGCAGGACCTTGTTGATGACCGCGTCCAGGGCGGTGAGCTGGGCGTACGGGGAGAAGGTCAGGATGGACAGATACTTCAGCTCCTGCTGCTGCACTTCGTACGCCTGTTTTTGGAACGGCGTGCTCTGGGGCATCTTCGCGTGCAGTGACTTCAAGGTGGGGATGCCCCAGCCGCCGGCGGCGCGGTCCTGGGCCGGCTTGCCGGCGAAGAACCACTCGAAGAACTTCCAGGCCAGGTCCTTGTTCTTGGCGTCCTTCGGAATCCAGTAGCCGGTGGCGCCGAAGCAGGGGCTGGTGCGGTGGCTGCCGAGTTGGGGGGCGGGCGCGAACCGGGACACCGCGGCCATCTTCTTGTCACCGCCGATCGAGCCGCCGAACCAGTAGCCGTCGCCGGCCATCGCCATGCGCCCGGCCTGGTAGGTGGGCCAGTCCCAGCCGTCGGGGTTGGGGTTGGCCACGTTCGGGCCGATGTCGGCCCGGGCGTACTCCAGGTACCAGTTCAGCGCCTTGAGCGCTTCCGGTGAGGAGAGGTCCACCGAGGCCAGGTCCTCGGCGAACAGGCTGCCGCCGGCCGAGGCCGTCATGCCCATGATCGTGCAGAAGGTGCTGAGCCCCGTGGCGTTCAACCCGTACACCTTCACCTTGCCGAGTCGGCGCTTGACCAGGCGCTTGCCCATGTCCAGCCACTCCTCCTGGGACAGCGGCTCGGTCTCGCTGGGCGCGTCCAGCTTCGCCGCCTCGAGCAGGTCGGTGCGGTACCAGAACATCGAGTCCTGTGAGTAGTCCTTGGCCATGCCGTAGCGGGGGCCGGAGCCCTGCTTCTTCCCGTCGAAACACCACACGTCATTGACCGGGTCCAGGTCGGAGACCTGGAGCGCCTTGCTCTTGGCGTAGTACGGGTCCAGGTCGGTCATCATCCCGCGCGCGGCGAAGTACGGGGTGTCCGTCGCGCCGAGACCGCGCACCAGATCCGGCGGGGTCTTGCTGGCCAGCATGGCGTTGAGCTTGGTGGTGTCGAAGAGAACGATCTTGACCTTGCAGCCCAGTGCCGCTTCCGCGGCCTTGGTGTCGATCTCCTTGTCGTTACACATGATCGTGAGCGTCTTGCCATCGCCGCCGGAACCGCTGTCGTCCACGGAAGCGGCGCAGCCGGGCAGCGCGGTGGCGGCCAGCGCGGCACCGGCTGAGACGGTGAGGAAGCGGCGCCGTCCGAGGGAAGCCGTGTCGGGGAAGGACATTTTTGTCAGCCTTTCGCGTGCGGGTGGCCGAGCAGAGGAGGAGGGCAGGCGGCGATGGCCTGGAAGGACGAAACCGCTCCGGCGGGGGCGGAGGGCGCGGCGCAGGGTGCCGCCGCGAGTTGCCACCGGCCGTGAAGGGTGCGACACAGCTCCGTTCGCGAGACGAAGCGGTCGCAGAGGTGTCGGTTATAGTCCGAAACTTTCGGTTCCTTGAGCCTGTATACAGATTATGTATTTCGCCCTAGGAAACCGGTTGACTTGAGCTGCGGCGAACGTTAAATTCCGGCGTCACAGGATGTCAAGAGGTTGAACATTGTCCGATTGGTCGAACATCCAGGGGTGTTGGATCAGAGAGGGAGATCTGGAAATGCCGGACCTTTCCGTCCCCGCGCAGCCGGTCCGGGCGAAACTCGTGGACGTCGCCCAGGCGGCCGGAGTCTCCAAAGCCACCGTGTCCAAGGTGCTCAACGGCCGTGACATGTCCGTACGGGAGGAAACCCGGCAGCGCGTCCACGAGGCCGCCCGGACGCTCGGCTACCGCCCCCACTCCGGGGCCCGGGCGCTGGCCGGCGCCAGCACCCACGCCCTCGCCCTGCTGGTACCCGCACTGGCCAACCCCACCTACGTCACCATCGCGCGCGGCGCCTACCAACGGGCCCGTGAACTGGGCTACCTCTCCCTGCTCGCCGAGGACTTCGACGGGCAGGAGGCGGATGAGTCCTTCAGCGAACTGGTGCAGGAGGGCCGGGTCGACGGACTGCTCATCGCCTCGGCGCGCCCCGGCCATTCCCTGGTGGACACCGTGAGCCGCAGCTCCATCCCCCATGTGTTCCTCAACCGGTCGGTGGAGGGGTCCGGCCGCAACGTCACCATGGATGTGGCCCGCTCCAGCGTCACCGCCCTCGACCACCTCCACGGCCTCGGTCACCGGGCGATCGGACACATCGCCGGCCCGCCCGGAATCACCCCGAGTGACGCCCGCACGGAGGCGTTCTTGCGCCACGCCGGACGACTGGGCCTGCATGCCGCACCCGTCGCCTCCGGCGACTTCACCGAGGATGGCGGCGTGTCCGCCACGCTGCGACTGCTGGGCGCCGCCAAGGGCGGCCCGCCGCCCGTCACGGCCCTCTACACCAGCTCGCTCGCCCAGGCCATCGGCGCCATGGGGGCGATCCGGTCCCTGGGGCTGCGCATCCCCGAGGACGTGTCCGTGGTCGGCAACGACGACCTCCCCGTCGCCGGCCACCTCTGCCCCCCGCTGACCACCGTGGCGATGCCCCTGTACGACCTGGGGACCACGGCAGTGGACGCCCTGGTCGCCGCCATCCAGGGGACACCGATGGGAGACATCGTCGTGCCCACAGAGCCGCGTCTGGTGTCGCGCGGTTCCACGACAGCACCAGGAGCAACTCCATGACCTCCGCAGGACTGTCCCGCTTCTCCGGCCGTACGGCGCTGCTCACCGCGGCGGCCTCCGGAATCGGCGCGGCCACCGCCCATCGCCTGGCCGCCGAAGGCGCCTTTGTCCTGGTCACCGATGTCGACGGCGAGGGCGCGCGCGACGTGGCCGAGGAAATCAGGGCCAAGGGAGGGCAGGCCCAGTACCGCCGGCTCGATGTCACCTCGCCCGACGAGTGGGACGAGACCATCCAGCACGCCCGCTCCTGGACCGGTGGCCTCGACGTCCTCCATCTCAACGCCGGCCGCAACCTGTACGGTCCGGCACACGAGTTGGACGACGAATCCTGGCACCACCAGTTGCGACTGTGTCTGGATTCGGTGTTCTATGGCGTGCGGGCCGCGGTGCCACAGCTCCAAGCGGTCCGTGGCGCGGTGGTGGTCACCTCGTCCATCCACGCGGCCCTGGGCTTCAAGGGCTACCCCGCGTACGCCGCGGCCAAGGCCGGCATCGGTGGCCTGGTGCGCCAACTGGCCGTCGAATACGGCGGACAGGTGAGGTTCAACGCCGTCCTCCCCGGTTCCGTGTTCACCGCCCTGTGGGCGGACACACCCCCCGAGCAGCTCGCCGAGGCGGGCGCGCGGGCGCCGGCCGGACGGCTCGGCACGCCCGAGGACATCGCCGCGGCGGTGGCCTACTTCGCCTCCGACGACTCGTCCTTCGTCACCGGCCAGAGCCTGCTCGTGGACGGCGGCCGCAGCATCAGCGCCCAGGAGTAGCCCACCCGCGCCCCGCACCCAGCCAACTCAGCCTCTCTTCCGCGCCCACCCCGCACCGCAGCCGCCGGCCTTCGGGCCGCGCGCCACCACGACCTGGAGACCCGCACGTGAAGATCACCGGATACGAACTCTTCCTCGTCGAACCGCGCTGGCTCTTCCTGCGCATCGACACCGACGAGGGCATAGCCGGCTGGGGCGAGCCCATCGTCGAAGGCAAGGCGCGCACCGTGGCCCAGTGCGTCGAGGAGATGTTCGACTACCTCATCGGACAGGACCCCACCCGTATCGAGGAACACTGGCAGGTCCTCGCCAAGGGGGGCTTCTACCGCGGCGGCGCCGTCCTCAACAGCGCCCTGGCGGGCATCGACCAGGCGCTGTGGGACATCGCGGGCAAGGCGCTCGGTGTGCCGGTCCACCAGCTGCTCGGCGGCCATGTGCGCGACCGGGTGCGCATCTACGGCTGGGTGGGCGGGGAGACCTTGCAGGAGCTGGGCGAGTCGGCGGCCGAGCAGGTCGCCAAGGGCCTGACCGCGGTCAAGATGAACCCCTGCAGCCAGCTGGAACCGCTCGACACACCGGCCACCATCAACGCCATGGTGGACCGGGTATCCGCCGTACGAGAGGCCGTCGGGCCCGAGTGCGACGTGGCGCTGGACTTCCACGGCCGCTTCAGCGGGGCCATGTCCCGCCGTGTGCTGCCGCTTCTCGAGCCACTGCTGCCGATGTTCGTGGAGGAACCGGTCCTGCCGGAGTTCACCCAGGATCTGGGTGCCGTGGTGCGCTCCACCTCGATCCCCATCGCCACCGGCGAGCGGCTCTACTCCCGCTGGGACTTCCGCTCCGTGCTGTCCGACGGCATCGCCGTGGCCCAGCCCGACATCAGCCACGCCGGGGGCATCTCCGAGACCCGGCGGATCGCGTCCATGGCAGAGGCCCACGACGTCCTGGTCGCGCCGCACTGCCCGCTCGGCCCGATCGCGCTGGCCGCGAGTCTGCAACTCGACCTCGCCGCCCCCAACTTCCTCATTCAGGAACAGGCGCTCGGCATCGGATACGGCGACAGCAGCGGGCTGCTCGACTACCTCCTGGACCCCTCGCCCTTCACCGCCGAGGCCGGCTACATCCCCCGGCTGACCGCGCCCGGTCTCGGCATCACCATCGATGAGGACGCCGTACGAGCCGCCGCCGAACGCGGACACAGCTGGCGCAACCCCGTATGGCGCAACGCCGACGGTTCGCTGGCCGCCTGGTAGCGGTGCGACGCCCGTGGAGCGGGTGGCGGCGGCCGGCCACCGCTTCTGCCCGCTCATCTCTCTTGACACCCCCGCAACGCGATGCAAGTTTTTATCGATACAAATACTCACGCTGGAGTACCACTGTGCCGAACGCCACCGCGGTCATCAACCTCGACATCGAGGGCCCGAAGATCAACCGCCATCTCTACGGCCACTTCGCCGAACACCTCGGCCGCTGCATCTACGACGGCTTCTGGGTCGGGGAGGACTCGCAGATCCCCAACGAGGGCGGCATCCGCCTGGACATCGTGCAAGCCCTGCGCGCCCTGAATATCCCCAACCTGCGCTGGCCCGGCGGCTGTTTTGCCGACGAGTACCACTGGAAGGACGGCATCGGCCCCAGAGAGCAGCGGCCCAGGATGGTGAACACGCACTGGGGCAATGTGGAGGAGAACAACCACTTCGGGACGCACGAGTTCATGGCGCTGTGCGAGCTGCTCGGCGCCGAGCCGTACATCAGCGGCAACGTGGGCAGCGGCACCGTCCAGGAGATGAGCGAGTGGGTGGAGTATCTGACCCGGGACGGCGACAGCCCCATGGTGCGGCTGCGCAAGGCCAATGGCCGCGATGAGCCCTGGCGGGTGAAGTTCTGGGGCATCGGCAACGAGACCTGGGGCTGTGGCGGCAACATGCGCGCCGAGTACTTCGCCGACCTGGCCCGTCAGTACTCCACGTACTGCCGCGACCACGGCGACAACAAGCTCCACCGCATCGCCTCCGGCGCGAACGCGGACGACTACAAGTGGACCGAGACGCTGATGCAGCAGATCAGCTGCTTCGGCTGCGAGGCCACCCCGCGCAACTTCTTCCAGGGGCTCTCCGTCCACTACTACACGATGGCCGGCTCCTGGGACGCGAAGGGCAGCGCCACCGTCTTCGAGGCGGACGACTACTACCGGACGATGCTCTCCGCCCGGAAGATCGACCGCATCCTCACCGGCCACTCCACGGTCATGGACATCTACGACCCCGGCCGCACGGTCGGCCTGGTCCTGGACGAGTGGGGCACCTGGTGGGACGTCGAGCCGGGAACCAACCCCGGCTTCCTGTACCAGCAGAACACCCTGCGCGACGCGCTCGTGGCCAGCACCCACTTCGACATCTTCCACAAACACGCCGCACGCCTGCACATGGCCAACATCGCCCAGACCGTCAACGTCCTCCAGGCCATGGTGCTCACCGACGGCGACACACTGGTCCTGACCCCGACCTACCACGTGTTCGAGATGAACAAGGACCACCAGGACGCCACCTCACTCGCCGTCCACCTGCGCACCGACAACGCCCGCCGCCAGGTGGGGAACACCGAACTGGACACCCTGTCCGCCTCCGCCAGCGTCAAGGACGGCACCGTCCTGATCTCACTGTCCAACCTGGACGCCGAAGAACCCGCCGAGGTGACACTCGACCTGCGCGGCCACGCCATCGGCGAACCGACCGCCCGCCTCCTGACCGCTGACCGACTCCAGGCCCACAACACCCCGGGCACCCCCACCGCCGTCGCTCCGCGCCCGTTCGACGCGGTGACCCCCACCGACCAGGGCCTGGCCCTGACACTGCCGCCCCACTCGTTCCTCACTCTCCGGGCCCCACTGGCCTGACCGGCGCACCACCGCCCCTTCCCGGCCCAAGGAGTAGACGACGATGACTGAACCCACCGGACCCGCCGAGACGGTCGTCGAGGTGGACACGGACGCACCGGGCACCGCCATCTCGCCCGATCTGTTCGGGGTGTTCTTCGAGGACCTCAACTACGCGGCGGACGGCGGTCTCCATGCCGAGCTGGTGCAGAACCGGTCCTTTGAGTACAGCCCCGCCGACCGGCCCGAATGGCACGCCCTGACCGCCTGGGACCTGCTGGAGCGGGACGGGGCCGCCGGGTCGGTGACGGTGTCCACCGACGCGCCACTCCACCCGGCCAACCCGCAGCATGCGGTGGTGCGCACCACCGCCGCCGGTGCGGCGGGCCTCGGGGCGGGGCTGCGCAATGAGGGTTTCGACGGCATCGCCGTCCGGGCGGGCGAACGCTATGACATCAGCCTCTTCGCCCGCCTGGCGGACGGCGCCGCGGACCGTCTGGTGGCGCGGATCGAGAGCCGGGACGGCAGCCGGGTCCACGGTCAGGTGGAGCTGGGACCCGTACACGGCTCCTGGCAGCAGCACACCGCGGTCATCACGTGTGAGGCGACCGACCCCGACGCCAGGTTCACCCTCACGGCGACCGGGACCGGCACCGTACACCTGGACCTGGTCTCGCTCTTTCCGCAGGCCACCTTCCGCAACCGGCCCGGCGGCCTGCGCGCCGACCTGGCCCAGGCGATCGCGGACCTGAAGCCGAAGTTCATGCGTTTCCCCGGCGGCTGCCTCGCGCACGGGCTGGGGCTCGGCAACATGTACCGCTGGCCCGAGACCATCGGGCCGCTGCAGGCCCGCCGACAGCTGCCCAACCTATGGGGCTACCACCAGTCGATGGGCCTGGGCTACTACGAGTACTTCGAGTTCTGCGAGGACATCGGCGCCAAGCCGCTGCCCGTCGTCCCGGCGGGGGTCTGCTGCCAGAACACGCGCGTGACCGGCCAGGTCGGCATCCCCGAGGAGGAGATGCCCGCCTACATCGCCGAGGTGCTGGCCCTGGTGGAGTGGGCCAACGGCCCCGCCGACTCCCCGTGGGGCGCGCTGCGGGCCGCCGCCGGGCACCCCGAGCCCTTCGGCCTGGAATACCTCGGGGTCGGCAACGAGGACACCATCACCGACACCTTCCGCGACCGCTTCTCCCGCATCCACGACGCCCTGAGCGAACACCACCCCGAGATCACGGTCGTCGGCACCGTGGGCCCTTCGCCCTGCGGCGAGGACTGGGAAAAGGGCTGGGAGTTCGCGCGCGAGCGGAGCGTCCCGGTACTCGACGAGCATGAGTACAAAAGCCCGCGCTGGTTCCTGGAGAACACCCGCCGCTTCGACACGATGGACCGCCAGGGGCCGCACCTGTACATCGGCGAGTACGGGAGCTGGGGCAACGACGGCCGCAGCGCGGTCGCGGAGGCGTCCTACATGATCGCCATGGAGCGCAACGGCGACGTCGTCCGGCTCGCCTCCTACGCCCCGCTGCTCGCCAAGCGCGGCCACACCCAGTGGGCGCCCGATCTGATCTACTTCGACAACACCCACGTCTGGCCCACCCTCAACTACCACGTCCAGCGGATGCACTCGGTGAACTCCGGGGACACCGCCCTACCGGTCACCGTCCTCGGAGCACCCCAGGCGCCACCCGTCCCGGACGCCGCCCGGCACGGTGTCCACATCGGGACCAGCGCTGACACCCGCGCGGAGTTCACCGATGCCCGTATCGGCCCCCTGGGCGCCGAATCCGCGCCGGCCCCGGACTTCGCGGGCTGGGACACCGAGTCCGGCAGCTGGCAGCCGGACGGTGCGGGCGGCATCCGGCAGACGGCGAACGGCAGCGGCGCCAGGCTGCTGCTGGCGGACGCGGTGGACACGGCGGACGGCACGTCGTACGCCTTCTCGGTGCGGGCCAGGAAGACCGGCGGTGGCGAAGGCTTCGTCATCGGCTTCGCCGTGACCTCGTCCGGCGACTGGTACCAGTGGTCGGTCGGCGGCTGGCAGAACCGCTGTACGCGCCTCCAGCGCGTGGACGACGGCGTGGGGCACGACCTCAACGACCCCGTGGCCCACCCGATCGAGACCGGCCGCTGGTACGACCTGCGGGTCGAGGTGGACGGCCGGCGTATCCGCTGCTACCGCGACGGCGAACTCGTCCACGACATCGAGGACGTCCGGCCGGACCCGGAGGTCTTCGCCGTCTCGGCCGTCCGCGACAGCGCCGCCGGCGATGTGATCATCAAGGTCGCCAACGCCACGCCCGAGCCCGTCACGGTCCGTTTCCGACTGGCCGGCGCGGACGCCGCCGCCGGATTCGCGCGGACCGCCCTCGCACTCCCCCCGGATGCCACCAGCCGGTTCGAGCCCGCCCCGGCCACCCCCGTCGAGGACCTGCTGACCGGGCCGGTCTGCGACATCCCGCCCCACTCCTTCACCGTTGTGCGCACTCGACCAGGAGGCGAGCAGCCATGACCAGATCCGCACGCCCGGTCCCCGAGCGACACCTGCGTCCTCCGATGGGCTGGAACAGCTGGGACTGCTACGGCACCACGGTCACCGAGGAGGAAGTCCTCGCGAACGCGGCCTTCATGCGCGAACACCTGCTGCCCCACGGCTGGGACACCGTCGTCGTGGACATCCAGTGGTACGAGCCCACTGCCCGCGCCCACGGCTACAACCCGGACGCCCCCCTGGTCCTCGACGGCCACGGCCGCCAGATGCCCGCGCCGAACCGGTTCCCCTCGGCGGCGGGCGGCGCGGGATTCGGGCCGCTGGCCGACCGGGTGCACCGGCTCGGACTCCGTTTCGGACTGCACATCATGCGCGGCATCCCGCGCCGCGCCGTCGCCGCCCGCCTGCCCGTCGCCGGCACCGGCTGGACCGCCGACGAGATCGCCGACACCGGCTCCGTCTGCCCCTGGAACCCCGACAACTACGGCCTGAACCACGACCACCCCGGTGCCCAGGCGTACTACGATGCTCAGGTCGCCCAATTCGCCGCGTGGGGTGTCGACTTCATCAAGGCCGACGACATGCTCTTCCCCTACCACGAGCGGGAGATCAGCGCCTACGCCCAGGCCATCGCCCGCAGTGGCCGCCCCATCGAGCTGAGTCTGTCCCCCGGCACCGATGTCTCCCTCGCCCGCCTCGACCACCTGCGGGACACCGCCACCATGTGGCGGGTCTGCGACGACCTGTGGGACCGGTGGGAGGACGTCGAAGCCCAGTTCGCGCGCATGGCCCGGTGGGCTCCGTGGCAGAGCACAGCGTCGGCATGCGGCTCCGCCGCGGGCGGCTGGGCGGACGCCGACATGCTGCCCCTCGGCCGCATCGGCATCCGGGCCGAGCGGGGTGAGGACCGGCTCTGCTCTCTCACCCGCCCCGAGCAGATCAGCCTGCTGACTCTGTGGCTGATCTCCCGCTCCCCGCTGATGATGGGCGGCGACCTGCCCACCAGCCCGCCGGAGACGATCGAGCTGCTCACCAACGACGAAGCGCTCGACGTCCTGTGGCACAGCGGGAACAACCGGGAAGTCCTCCGCGAGAAGAACCTCGTTCTGTGGACCGCCGACGACACCGACGGGCGCATCCGCTACGCCGCCGTGTTCTCCCTGGCCGACGGCCCCGAGCGGGTCAGGGTGGAGCTCGGCGCCCTCGGCGCCCGGCCCGACGACCACATCCGGGAGCTGTGGACCCACACCGACACCCCGCACGACGGCCACCACCTGACCGCCGACCTTCCCGCCCACGGCTCGGCCCTCTACCGCCTCACACCACCCGACACCGGGGGAGGCCTGGCTGAGGTGTAATGGTGTCGAGTAGGCATGGGACCGCGGACCGGGGGTGAAACGTGGCAACGATCCAGGATGTGGCAAAGGCCGCCGGAGTCTCGGCCATGACCGTCTCCAACGTCATCAACGACCACCCGAACGTGCGCAAGGCCACCCGGGAGAAGGTCCTCGAGGCGATGGCCCGGCTCGACTACCGCGTCAACGTGGCCGCTCGAAACCTGCGCAAGGGCCGCACCGGAACCATCGGCCTTGCCGTCCCCGAGGTGAACCGCCCGTACTACGGCCGGCTGGCCGCCGCCATCATCGCCGCGGCCGAGCGGCACGGCCTCCGGGTCAGCATCGAGCAGACCGGCGCCCTGCGGGAGAACGAGCTGGAAGCGCTGTCCCTGTCGCGCAACCGGCTGTACGACGGGCTCATCCTCAGCACGGTGGGCATGGGACAGGCCGATGCCGAGTGGCTCAAGGTGGACTACCCGGTGGTCATCCTGGGCGAGCGGATCTTCGGCGGCCCCGTGGACCATGTCGCCATGCCCAACATCGACGCGTCCCAGGCGGCCACCCGCCATCTGATCGAACGGGGGTGCCGGCGCATCGCCATCCTTTGCGGGGCGGTGGGCCAGGAGGTCGACGTGTCGAGCCTGCGCCACACCGGCTACCGGCTGGCCCTGGAGAGCGCCGGGCTGTCCGCGGACCGCCACCTGGTGCAGCGCCTGGACACGCTCACCATGCGCGCGGGCGCGCGGCGCGCCCGGGAGATGGCGGAGAGCGGGCTCGACTTCGACGGCGTGTTCTGTGTGACGGACACCGTGGCCATGGGCGTGCTGCGAGGTCTGGCCGACGCGGGTGTCCGGGTGCCGGAGCAGGTCAAGGTGATCGGTTTCGACAACGTCGACGAGAGCGAGTTCCTCGTCCCCTCGTTGTCCACCATCGATCCCGATCACGACACGATGGCCGAGCGGGCGGTGGGACTCCTGGCCGGACGGATCCACCAGGCCGAGCCCCGGGCGGATCGGCAGGAGTTCGTCAGCCGCTTCTCCGTGGTGGTCCGGGAGTCGACAGGCGGCTGACCGTACAGTCCGGCAGACAGCCCAGTCCGCTCTCTGTGAGTTTCTATGAGAAGGCCGGCCCGGGTGGGATGCACGCGTCGGTGGCCAAAAGACGTGGGTGTCAACCACGAGACGCTGCGCACGTGGGTGCGGGATGCCGACCGGGCTGCCCGGCCGGGGGCCGGTGAGGCCGGCGCGATGGAGAAGGAGAACCGGCAGCTGCGGGCGCGGGTGAAGGAACTCGAGCTCGAGCGGGAGATCCTGCGGAGGGCCGCGAAGTATTTTGCGGGTGAGACCAGCTGGTGAGTCGCTTCCAGTTCGTTGACGATCATCGTGGCGCCTTCGGCGTCAAGTGTGCCGGATGCTTGAGGTCTCCCGTTCCGGCTTCTACCGGTGGCTGGTCGGCGCGGGTGCCCGGGCTGAGCGGGCTCGGGCCGATGCCAGGCTCGCGGAGCGGCCGAACTGCATGACGCCGGGGTGCGGTCAACCACAAGCGCGTCGCTCGTGGCATGCGTGCTTGGAGCATCGTCGGGCGGCACCTGCGCAAGAAGGTCCGCACCACAATCCCCGAGCCGTCGGCGACGCCGGTGCCGGATCTGCTGCGGCGTGACTTCACCGCGGCCGAGCCGAACACGAGGTACGTGGGCGACATAACTTATCTACCCGTCGGCGGCGGCCAGTTCCTTTACCTGGCTACGGTTTTGGATCTGGCCTCGGCGACCGGCGGCGGCACCGTCGAAGCCCGACTGGGCGGTCCGAACGGGACGGTCGCGGCCCGCTGCGCGGTACCGAACACCGGCGGCTGGCAAACCTGGACGACGGTGTCCTGCCCGGTCAGCGGGGCGACGGGAACCCAGGACCTGTATCTGCGGTTCACCGGCGGCAGCGGCTATCTGGTCAACGTGAACTGGTGGCAGTTCACCCCCGTCGCCAGTGACCAGTTCTGACCACGACATCAGCGCACCAGGCGCACGTGGCGCAGCCGGATGGTGGGCGCCGGGCCGACCGCTTCGAACCGAACCTCGATGGGCCCGGCCGGACGGTCCGAGTCGAGCGGGAACACCTGGGAGATTTCCTCGCTCTCCGGGCCGGTCGAGGGTGTGAGCGTGCCCAGCACATGCCCGTCGACCAGCACGCGGGTCGGCCCCGTACCTCCGTCCGAGAGGTGGATCACCTGGAGGCCGGTGGCGGCACCGTCCCGGTCTGTCAGGCGGTAGGACCACCACCCGGTGGCGGCCCGCCACCTCAGCCCGTCGGTGAGGTCCGACCATGTGTCATGCCCCTCGAACCGGTGGTCGCTTTCAGGCTGTTGCTCGCCGGCGGCAACCGTGTCAACGGTTCGGTCGTGCAACGCGAGTGCCGCCTCGTCGGCCGCGCGCAGTTCCGTCCGCCGCTCCTGGAGCCGCTCCGGTTCCGCCACGGGGAAGTAGAGGTGGTAGCGGGAGTCGTGGATGCCGGCGAACGGGAGAAGGGTGACGGACTCGCCCGGTCGCGCGTCCACGTGGTCCAGGGCGAAGGCCAACCGGTCCGGGGCGAGTCGGCGCACCCCGGCCGCCAGATCGGAGGTGCTCCGGGCGAGCACGACGGGCAGGTGCTCCAGGGGGCGCAACGGGCCGCCGGCAATATGCCCCATCCGGGAGTCGTCGGCGAAGAGCCCGGCCAGATCGGTCCGGTCGCCCTCGGCCGCGAGCACGCTGGGCCCGAAGCGGTACGACACCCACGGCGAGCCGTCGGGAAGCAGCTCGGCGCTGATGCGCGGGCGAAGGCTCACGGTGACCGTGTCGCCTTCGCGCCACTGCCGCTCCAGACGCACGTAGGTCAGGGGTTGTCCGCCCGCTCCGCGGCGCGTGGTGAGCGGGGCCGGCCCGTCCTCGGGCGGTGCGCCGTTGATGCGGATCTGCGGCGTCCCCTCGTGCCAGCCGGGGACGCGTATGTGGATCGGCAGAGGGGTGGCGGGAGCGCCGCGCACCACGAGTCTCACCTCCTCGTCGTAAGGCGCCGTCCCGGTCTGCTCGAGCACCAGGTTCTGTTCGGGCCGGCTGAGGCGGGAGGCGATGAACAGGTTGACGAACAGGTGGTCGCCCTCGGTGGTGTACACCAGCTCGCCGTACTTGGCGTGGTTTTCCAGCCCGGTGCCGACGCAGCACCAGAAGCAGTTCTGGGGCGTCGACACCACGCGGTAGTGGCCCGGTCGCACCGGTGTGAAGTACACCAGTCCGCCCTTGGGATGCAGGGACGAGAGGATGTGGTTGACCGTCGCACGCTCGTAGTGGTCGAGCACCTCGGTGTCCGGCTGTTCGAGGAAGAGGGCGCGGCTCAGCTTGAGCATGTTGTAGGTGTTGCAGGTCTCGGGGCCCTCCGGCGACTGGAGCGCGGAGCTGAAGTCGTCGCGGGGATGCAGGTGCTCACGCACGGAGTTGCCGCCGAAGGAGAACGTCCGGTGTCTGGTCATGGCCTGCCAGAAGAACCGGGCGGCGTCCCGCAGGCCGGGGTCGTCGGCGACCTCGCCGAGCCGCTGGTACCCGACGACTTTGGCGATCTGGGTGTTGGCGTGCATCCCGTCGAGGACGTCACGGTGCTCGCACAACGGACGCAGCAGCAACTGGTCGAGGAACCGCCGTGCCAGGGCGGCGTACCGGTCCGTGCCGGTGACCTCGGCGAGGTCCGCCAGAACCTCGCACATGCCACCGAACTCCGTGCGGAGCATGGCTTCGTGGGTGTCGTCGTCCATCCCCGCCGCCACCCGGTCCCACCAGTCGGCCAGCCGCCGGACGGCGGTCAGCGCCGGCTCGGAGCCGGCGTGCCGGTAGGCGTCCAGCAGGCCGGCGAAGAGCTTGTGCAGGTTGTACCACGGGACCCAGGCACCACCGAGCTCGAACGAGTCCCGCTCGACCTGCCCCGCGGCCACCCGCTGCCACAGCCGTACGCCGTCGGGGATGCCCCCGACGTAGCCGGTGCCCAGGGCGTCCTGGCACTCGACGACGCCCTGCACCAGACGTTCGACCATGGCCCGCGGCCGGGGATCGTCCGTCACCGCGCTCATCAGAGCGGCGCCCGACAACGCGTGCCCGACGGTGTGGCCGTCGAGACCGGAGCTCTCCCAGTTGCCGTAGGATTCGGCAACCGGCGGCAGGCCGGCCTCGCGCCGCAAGGGCGCGAGGAGCCGGTCGGTGTCCAGGGACAGCAGATAGTCGAGGGCGGTGGTCTGTGCGTCCAGGAACGGGCCGGGAAGAAGACGTACCGCGCTGTACGGGAGTGACTGCATGAGTGCTCGTTTCCTTCATTGAAGGCTTCTGCCGTGCGGTGGACAGCATCGCGGTTGATGGTGCGTGATCAAGAATCGTTTGTCTGCCCGCCATAGGCACTCAGCAGCCGGTCGTACTCCGCCTGGGTGAGAGGGAGCACCGAGCCGTGCTTGGCTTCAGGGGGCAGTTGGTAGCTCGTCGACTGGGTCCACTTCCCGGAGTCGAGATCGGTGGTCTCGAAGGGGACGTAGTTGCGCCCCCCGAACTCGTCGATGAACATGTACCATTTGTCCTCCGTGTTCGACTTGAACACGGCCGGGCCCTCACCGCGGGTGATCTCCCCCTCACCGATGCGGTCGGCCACGAAGTCATATGTGGCGGAGGACAGTTCGCGCGACTTCTCCGCGATGATGAGCTTGCCGCTGGGCACGGAAGGCGTCTGGTCCCGCTCGTCCTTCGTGTAGCGGTAGTACACCCCGTTGTGCTTGATCACGGCTGAGTCGATCACCGCGTGCCCCGGATCGTGCCAGACCCTGGGCTCACTGAACGTGCGGAAGTCGGTGGTGGTCGCGCAGAGCATCCTGTTGTAGCTGGTTCCGGTGTGGTCCGGGTCGTCCTGGGCGTAGAGCTTCGAGGCCCAGAAGACGACGTACGTGCCGAGTTCGTCGGCGTAGTGCGCCTTGGGTGCCCAGGTGTTGCCCGCGGTGTCGGGGGACACCTTGACCAGGCGGTGACCAGTCCAGTTGACCAGGTCCGTGGAGTCCCACACCACGATCGACTTGCTGCCGGTGCGCTGGGCCCTGTCCCAGGTGAACCGCGTCGAATGCTCGCTGCCGGACGTCCACAGGTCCGTGGCGATCACATGGAACCCGTCACCTTCGGGGGAACGGATCACGAAGGGGTCGCGTAGTCCCCTGGTGCCGAGGCTGGAGGTCAGGACGGGTTCTCCGGCGTTCAGTTCCCGGTAGTGCAACGGGTCGTTGCCGCGGCTGAGCGCCATCCGGATCCGTTCGTCGTCGACTGCGGGGCTGCCGACGAAGTAGACGAGCAGGTAACCGGCGTAAATTGGTTGCGGCTGATACATAAACGCTCCTGCGTGTGGTGGAGGGGCAGGGCCGGGTTTCTACGGCCTGCGGCGCGCTTCGGGGGACGTACCGGTCGGCATCGAGACCGTGATCCAAGGGCCCCGGCCAGCACGGCGGGCAGTGCGTTCGCGGCGTCGGCGTTGTAGATGTCGAGGTTCGGGTTGTGGGAGGTCATCAGCGAGCGGAAGAGCATGTCACTGCCGGTGATCTTCCGGAGGTTGTCGTACACCTTGGCACCGTCCTTGAGCCGTGCGGCGGCCAAGGCGCGGTGCGAGGTCGGGACGCTCCTCCGGGTTGATCTCGTGCAGGGGCCAGGCGGCATACAGGTGCTGGATGTGGCGGTGGTCGTAGCGGTCGGTCAGGCCGGGTGAGGACCATTCCGCGAGCGCGCCGTCCTCGTTGATCCGGTAGTCGGGGAGCCTGTCGAGCAGTGCCGTCCAGCGTTCGACGCCCTCGCGGCTGCCCTGTTCGACGCCGACGGCGTTGGCGGCGTCTATGGCGGCCTGTAGGGCGTGCCTGCCGGCCGTGATGTCGCCGGTGGCGTTGACGGACAAGTGCTCGCCCGTGTTGCCCGGGGTGTTCTCCATGGAGAACGACGGCACGAAGACCGCCTTGCCGTACGCGCCGGTCCGCGTGAGGAAGTCCTCGTAGAACAGGGCCAGTTCCATCAGAGCGGGAGCGAGCTTGTCGCGCAGGAAGGTCTGGTCGCCGGTGACCTCGTAGTACTCCAGGAGCGGGTAGAGCAGCCAGTCGGCGCCACCGGTCCAGCAGTGGCCGGGAAGTCACCGCCGTTGAAGTGGAGCATATGGCCGTACTCGCCGTCCGAACGGGAGGGGGCCAGGAGGCCGCGTGCTCCGTAGAGGTTCCTCGCGTTGGTCCGCCAGTGGTCGAGCTGGCCGAGGATCAGGTCGAAGTAGCCCTGCATGGCCTCGGCCAGGTCGAGGATGTTGCCGCAGGCCACCTGGAGGTTGACGTTGGTGTCGGCAGGCGTGTCGTACCGGTCCAGCCGGGTGACGAGGGTGAGCCTGGATGCCCCGGTTACCACGATGGTCGAGCCGCTGACGGCGACCGTGCCGCCGGCGGGCACGACGCGGGTGACACCTTCGTAGCCGTACGCGCCCGTCGACTCGGGATAGACGGCTCGCAAGTTCAGCCATCCGGAGCCGTCTCCGACGTCGGCCAGGGTGGTGAAGGTCATGCGGGTGTGCAGGTCGTCGCCCCCGCTGTGGACGATCGATGTGTCGTCGAGCGCGGTGTGCACGCTCAGGGTGACGTCGACGATATGGCCTGGGGCCGGCGCCAGTTCGTGGACGATGACCCGGTCGGCGCGGGAGACGAAGATCGGCGGGGCGAGGTCGCGGGTGCCGTTCGGCAGGACCAGGCGGTGGTGGTTGAAGACGACCTTCTCCAGCGCCGGGTCCCCGTACACCACGGCTCCGTACTCACCGTTGCCGGTGAGGAAGCCGTCGGTCCACAACTGGGCTGGGGCGGTGTCGTGGATTCCCCGGTCGGGCAGTGCGACCTTGGCCGGCCTGGGCGCGGCCGTACCGCCCTCGGGAGGGTGTGCGGAGTGCATCGTGTTCTCTTCCTTCGTGCGGATCAGCGCCGTCTGATGGAGGGGCGGCAAAGCGGCCCCTCCATCAGACGTCTTGTCTCCTGGCCGACCGTGCGGGTGAGGGACCGGAGGAGGTCAGCCGAGCCGAGTTGCGACGTCGGCTCCTTCGCGCACGAAGACGGGAATGCGCTCCAGCGGGGCCTCCGCGTCGAGTGTCGTACCGCCCTCGACGGTGCGTCCGGTCATCGGGTCGAGCCAGCGTGCCCCGCACGGCAGATACACCCGGCGAGCCCGCGCGCCCGCCTCGTACACCGGTGCCACCAGCACATCGGGCCCGAGCAGGAACTGGTCGTCCACGTCCCAGGCGCGCTCGTCCTCGGGGAAGTCGAAGAACAGCGGGCGCATCGGCGGGGCGCCGGTGCGGTGGGCCTCCTCGGACAGCGTCCTCAGGTACGGGCGCAGCCGCTCGCGCAGCACCAGGTGCTCCCGGAGGATGCCGTACGCCTCTTCGCCGTAGGACCAGACCTCGTTCGGGCCGCCGCTCATGTCGGCGGAGAATGTGGGGTGGTTGGGCTCACGGTCGCCGTGCAGACGCATGACAGGGCTGAAGGTGCCGTACTGGAACCACCGGATCATCAGCTCGCGGTAGGCGGGGTCGTCCGGGTCGCCGCCACCAAAGCCGCCGATGTCGGTGTTCCACCAGGGGATGCCGCTCATCGCGACGTTCAGCCCGGCCCTGATCTGGCGCGAGAGGGAGTGGAAGGTGGTGGGGATGTCGCCGGACCACAGCGCGGCCCCGTACTTCTGGCTGCCGGCCCATGCGGACCGGACCAGGGACAGCGGCCGGTCCTCGCCCGCCGCGGCCAGGCCCTCGGCGACCGTGCCAGTGTGCAGCACGGGATAGAGGTTCGCGGCCTCGGCGGCCCGCCCGGCCGCGTAGACGGCGCGGTCGGCGACCTCCCGGGTGAGGTCCGGCTCGCAGGCGTCCAGCCAGAAACAACTCACGCCCAGCGCATAGTAGTTGTCATGCAGCCGCTGCCACAGCGCGGCGCGTGCCCCGGGGTGAGTGGCGTCGTAGTACGCCATCGGGCGCATCGGCTCCTCCGCGCTCCGCGACGGCCACGGGAAGGTGAGCAGGCCGCCGTCCGTGTCCTGTACGAGGTGTCCGGACGCGCGCAGCTCGTCGAAGGTGTCACTGCCGGGCTCGACGGTGGGCCACACCGAGACCGCGAGCCGCACCCCGAGGTCGGTGAGCTCCTTCACCATCGCGGCGGGGTCGGGCCACTCGCTCTCCTCGAAACGCCAGTCGCCCATGTTCGGCCAGTGGAAGAAGTCGCAGACGATGACGGACAGCGGCAGTCCGCGCTCGTTGTACTGCCGTGCCACCGCGAGGAGTTCGTCCTGGGTGCGGTAGCGCAGCTTCGACTGCCAGAAACCGGATGCCCACTCGGGGAGGAGCGGTGGGCGTCCGGTGACCAGGGTGTACGCATCCATGATCTGGGCCGGGGTGTCCCCGGCGGTGATCCAGTAGTCGACGCGCCCACCGCCGTCGGCGGTCCACCGGGTCGTGTCGGTGCCCAGTTCGACGCGGCCGGTGGCGGGGTTGTTCCACAGCAGTCCGTAGCCGCGCGAGGAGTGCAGGAAGGGGATGGCGGCCACGGTGTTGCCCTGGACGAGGTCGATCACACAGCCCTTCTGGTCCAGGAGCCCGTGCAGATGCTGCCCGAGGCCGTGCAGCCGTTCACCGTCGTACGCCTCGAAGTGCTGTTCCGTCCGGCCGCCCGCCGCATGGACGCGCGGGCCGGCGTGGTGGGGGTACGGGGTCTTGTCGGCGAGCAGTTCACGGCCCGAGCCGGCGTGCAGGAACCTCAGCCGACCGTGGGCCGAGGCCTCGACGGCGAGGTGGCCGTTGACCAGGCGGGCGGAGCCCTCGTCCGATACGGACAGTTCGGCGTGCGGGGAGGGCGGGGGGCTCTCCAGGGCACCGGGCGCGGCGGGATCGATGGCCCCCGAGGAGGCCCGCACCCGGACCGCGTGCGGGCCCCAGGGCTCGATGCGCAGGATCTCTTCGGTGGCGTGGTGTTCCAGGCCGCCCGCGCGGATGCTGTAGGACAAGGAGTTTCCTCTGTTCTTCTCAAGGGCCCGTGCACGTGCGTCCGTGCGGGGCGTCGGCCGAGGTGGCCGGTGCGTCTTGTCGTAGGACTGCTGGTAGATCTCCAGGAAGCGCTCCAACCCGACCTTGTCGAGATCCTTGACGTACAAGTCCCAGTTGGAGTCGAGGTACTTCTTCCCGGTGATGAACTGCACCGCGCTCTGCTGACGAAGCCAGTGGTGGAGCCGGACGGCGGGCTCGCGAAGCGGGCGATGGCCACGACACCTCGCCGGCGGTGACCGGGTCGCCGCCCGGTCCCAGGGGCGATCGTCACCGCTGCCCGCGCGCGGGCGGGCTCCCGCTGCCGGGGGAAGGCAGTGAACCCGGTAGCTGAACGGCAGCCCGAGAGCGGAGGAAGTGGCCAGGCGGCTGGCCCGCCTGGCGCTTCATCAGGGAACCGCGGGCAGTGACACGGATGTCCGGCGGCCGCCATGGCGACTGCCGGGCATTTTCAGGATTGATTCATGGCACACCTCGGCCACCGTCGGCTCCACGTCGGCGTGGCGGTTGTGAGTGTTCAGGGAGCAGGTCCGGTTCCTCGACTCGGCGGAACCATGCCCTGCGACGGCCGCATCGCAAAACCGGTTGCGGAGCGACATCGGCGAACGCTAGGTGCGTTGATCTGAGGCTGTCAAGTGCACCGGAACACCAGCCGGCGGGGGCGGACGGCCCTGCGGCCGAGCAAGTCGTCGCACGACTCTTGACTCCCCAGGCACCGCGATGGCAGCGTTTTTACCGGTACAAGCAAGGGCCCCATAGTGGGTCATTGTCGGCCGAACAGCACGCCGTGGGATGGCAACGCCATGCCGTCCCCTGCTCGCCGGCCGACAGCCGGAGGCCCGACAACCCACCGCGGCATCCCAACCCGCCACATCACAACTGGAGCACGTCCGTGCCTACCCCGACCTTGGTCATCAACCTCGGCATCGAGCGACCGACGATCAGCCGCAACCTGTACGGCCACTTCGCTGAGCGCCCCCGGCGCCGCAGCTACGGCGGCCTCCGGATCTGGCGCTGGAGGGCCGGAGACGGCCCGCCGGACCAGCGGGCGGCCTTCATCAACGAGCGCACGCAGCCGCACGACTCGCAACGCGGGGGCCAGAGCAGAGCCCCGAGCCGCCCGTGCAGGCACAGGGCAGGCAAGTGAAGGGGATTCCGGGGGTTGTGTTCCGGCGCCGGAGGAACTCTTCCTCTTTACTGGGGCTCGGCACAGGCAGAGGCGGGGCACAGCACTCGGGTGATTTTTGAGACCGCAGCCAGGGGCGAACGTGGTAACGATTCGGGACGTGGCGAAGGCGGCCGGAGTCTCGGCGATGACCGTCTCCAACGTCATCAACGATCATCCGAACGTGCGCCGGGCAACGCGGGAGAAGGTCCTCGAGGCGATGGCCCGCCTCGACTACCGGGTCAACGTCGCGGCCCGCAATCTCAGCAAAGGCCGCACGGGCACCATCGGCCTGGCCGTCCCCCAGGTGAACAGCCCCTACTACAGCCGGCTCGCCGCCACCATCATCACCGCGGCCGAGCGCCACAACCTACGGGTGAGCATCGAGCAGACCGGCGCTTCGCGGGAGAACGAACTGGCCGCCCTGTCCCTGTCACGCAACCGGCTCTACGACGGGCTCATCCTCAGCGCCGCGGGACTGGGGCCGGCCGACGCCGAGCGGCTCAAGGTGGATCACCCAGTGGTCGTCCTGGGCGAGCGGATCTTCGGCGGGCCCGTCGACCACGTCGCCATGCCCAATGTCGAAGCCGCCGAGGCGGCGACCCGCCACCTGATCGAGCGGGGATGCCGACGCATCGCGATCCTGTGCGGTCCGGTGGAGGAAGTCGATGTCTCCAGCCTGCGCCTCGCGGGCTACCGGCAGGCGCTGGACAAGGCCGGTCTGCCGGCGGACCCGGCCCTGATACAGACGGTGGAAAGGCCGGACATGCGCGAGGGTGTTGAACGGGCCCGCGAGATGGTCGACAGCGGGCTCGACTTCGATGGCTTGTTCTGCGTCAACGACTCCGCGGCCATGGGCGCGCTGCGGGGCCTGGTGAGTGCCGGGGTACGGGTGCCGGATCAGGTCAAGGTCATCGGCTTCGACAACGTCACGGAGAGCGAGTTCCTCGTCCCCTCGCTCTCCACCGTCGACCCGGACCACGACACGATGGCCGAACGGGCGGTCGACCTGCTGATCAGGCGAATCGAGGAGACCGAGCCCGGAGCGGAGCACGAAGAGTTCGTCAGCCCCTTCTCCGTGGTGATCCGGGAGTCGACAGGCGGCTGAACGTGGGCCGTGGCCTGGCGTGGCCCCGCGGAGGTCCCCGCGGTGTGCGGGCAGCCGGCCCCACACGACCGGCGCCGCATCCCTCCTTGCCCGACGTCATGCCTCACCTGGCCGCCGGCCGGGCGGTGGGTGCCGTCGCCGCACCCCGGTTTCTCAAGAACACTCGATGAGTAAGGAAGACCACCGGTGAACGCCGTAGCCGACGCCCCTCTCTTCCGCGACCCCGTATATGACGGGGCCGCGGACCCCGTCGCCGTCCACCACCGCCAAAGCGGCGAATGGTGGCTCGTCTACACCAACCGCCGCGCTACGGCCCCAGGTCCCGGCTTCGCCTGGGTGCACGGCACCGACCTGGGCGTGGCCGCGTCCGTGGACGGCGGTCGCACCTGGACCTACCGGGGCACGCTCACCGGCCTGGACACCGAGTGGGGCAGGAACACCTTCTGGGCTCCGGAGATCATCTGGCACGACGGGCTTTACCACATGTACGTCAGCTACATCCGCGGCGTACCCGACTCCTGGGGTGGCGCCGCCCGTATCCGCCACTACACCAGCCCCGACATGCTGGAGTGGACCCACCACGGGGAACTCGACCTCGACTCCGACCGGGTCATCGACGCGTGCGTGTTCCCACTACCCGGCGGTGGCTGGCGGATGTGGTTCAAGGACGACTCCCGTGGCTCGCTCACCTGCGCCGCCGACAGCACCGACCTGTACCACTGGCGGCCCATCGGCGTGGTGCTCGATCACCGCGGGCACGAGGGCCCTAACGTCTTCGCACTGGGCGGCCACTACTGGATGATCATCGACGAGTGGCGGGGACAGGGAGTGCTGCGGTCGGACGACCTGACGACCTGGGAACACCAGGGCCTGATCCTGGACACGCCGGGCAGCCGTCCCGACGACGGCAACATCGGCCTCCACGCCGATGTGGTCGTCCAGGGAGAGACGGCCTACATCTTCTACTTCACACACCCCGGCCGCCCCGCGCACACCAACGAGGACGACGGCACCCAGGCCACCCGTCGCTCCTCGCTCCAGGTCGCCGCCGCACGAGTCGTCGACGGCAGACTGCACTGCGACCGCGACGAGCCCGTCCGACTCGATCTGACCCCCGTGTCCCCATGACCGTCGAGAGGGCCGTGTGACCGGCCCGGTCCGCGACCTCCCGCCCTCCTCCGTCCGCGCCGAGCGCGACGAGGACCGGCTGTGCTCCCGCGTCGAACCGATCAGCCTGCTCACCCTGTGGTCCTGCCCCGCCCTTCCAACACCGCCCCGGGTACCGCGGATGAACGCCATCGCGGAACGCTGGATCGAATCATGCCGACGCGAGGCAACCGACCGCATCCTGATCACAGGAGAGCGCCACCTACGCCTCGTCATCAGCGAGTACGCGAAGCACTACAACCAACACCGGCCACACCGATCCCTCGGACAACGGCCGCCGGACCTACTCACCGAACCCGAACCACCCACCGCCACCGACAACACTCGCATTCATCGACGCGATCGGCTCGGCGGCCTCATCCACGAATACACGCAGGTCGCATAGAGGTGACACAGATTTCCGGCCGCCACAGGGTCACCCCACTCGCCCGCAACCTGCTCATGGACCTCGGGGACAGGGCTGGGTACTTCCGGTTCCTGATCCGCGACCGGGACAGCAAGTTCACCGCCCGCCGCGTTCGACGCCGTCTTCGCCGACAACGGCACAGCCGTCATCCCGACCCCGCAGGAAGACACGCACACGCCGTCCGTGAAGCGGGCGACCATCGGGCCTGGACAGAACACCTGGGGCTGCCCCAGGACGGCGGTACAGCGCACGCCCTGTTCGCCCTAATCCCGGTGTTTCGCTCCCGAGCCCCAAGTGACCGGTAACGCGTGCACGCCGATGAGGTTTTCGTCAAATTTGAACGGCACCTTCGCGAAGTCGACGGCGAGCCGCAGATCGGGCAGGCGGCGGAACAGCGTGGTGTAGGCGACGTCCAGTTCGATGTCGGCCAGCGCATGGCCGGTGCAGTGGTGCACCCCCAGCCCGAGCGCGACATGCCGCCGCGACGGGGTGCGGCGCAGGTCGAGGCGATCGGGTTCGGGGAAGACGGTCTCGTCACGGTCCGCCGAGTCGATCTGGATGAGTACGCCCTCTCCTCGGCGGATGAGCGTCTCCCCGATCTCGATGTCATCGGTGGCGGCCCGCTGCCTCGCGTTGTGCGACACGGTGACGTAACGCAGGAGTTCCTGGACCGCCGTCGCGTGCACGGTCTCGTCGTCGGTGCCGGTCAGCACCTCGATCTGCTCGGGGTGGCGCA
Source organism: Streptomyces sp. NPDC059679 (assembly GCF_042734105.1). Classification (NCBI taxonomy): domain Bacteria; kingdom Bacillati; phylum Actinomycetota; class Actinomycetes; order Kitasatosporales; family Streptomycetaceae; genus Streptomyces; species Streptomyces sp. NPDC059679. Next base: position 104,574 of record NZ_JBHWES010000029.1, read on the forward strand.
GCAGTGCGACCACACCCGTCGCGATCATGTACGCGGTCGGGCCGTGGCCGGTGAAGAACAGACCCTGGAAGTCGGCCGCGGCGTCCGCTTCGGACAGTTCACCGGTCTCCACGTAGGCGCGCACGATCCGGCCCATGAGCCCGTCGCCCGGGTCGGCGACCAGTGCGCGGAAGTACGCGTCCATCTCGGACCGAGCCGAGGCGACTCGCTCGGCGGGCGCCGTGCGGGAGCCGAGGACGCGGCTGAGGTCGTGCAAGTGGCCGCGGTCGGCGACCGGGACACCGAGGAACTCGCAGATCACCTTGATGGCGAGGGGCAACGCGAACGCCTCGACCAGGTCGGCCGGACGGGGTCCGGCGAGCATGGCGTCGATCTCCCCGTCCGCCACGCGCTGGACGAAGGGCCGCAGCTCTGCCATCCGGCGCGGGGTGAACTCCCGGATCATCATCGCTCGCCCGGCCGCGTACCGTTCCTCGGGGCGGGAGGGGAAGAAGACGGCGCCCTGGCTGCGCAACCGCGACGACGGCGAGGTGTGCGGGAAGCCGGGCGATGTGACGTCCATGGTGAGCCGCCGGTCCGTCAGCGCACGCCGGGCGTCCTCGTAGCGGGTGATCAGCCATGGCGTGCTGCCGTCCCACGCCCGTACCCGTGTGAGCGACGCGGACGCACGGAGCTCGCGGTATTCGGGCGGCGGGTCGAGCGGGTGCTCCGGATCCCTGGCAAGCGGGTAGGTGGGTAACTCAGCCACGGATGTGTCCTCCGGGTGGTGGGACGAGCGCGCGCAGCGCGGACACCGGTGTTTTCGGCCGGGCCACGACCGCGTGCAGGACGGCCTGGTAGGCCTTGAGCAGCGCATCGATCTCGGGATCGTGGTAGCGGGCGGTGTCGTACTCCGCCCATACCGTACTGGCGCCGTCGGGGGTGTCCTCGACGCGGACGGTCAGGTCGAATTTGGCCGTGTCGAGGACTGGTAGCTCGGCGGTCTCGCAGCCGTCGAGACGGAGTTCGCCGAGGCTGCCCGGTGGGTGGTGCGCGAAGATCGCCTGTACCCAGGGGGTGCGGTCCGGCTCGTCCGGGCCGCCGAGCGCGGCCACCATCTCGTCGAGCGGCAGGTCGCGGTTTTGGTACGTGGCGGCCGTCGCCTCGGCTACGCGCCCCAGCAGCACGCCGAAAGGGGGGTCTTGGGTCAGGTCCACCGGCAGCACCGAGAGGGTGGCGAAGAATCCGAGGACACCGGCCACTTCAGGGCGGTCGCGGCCGGCGACCGCGAGGCCCAGCAGCACCCGGTCCTGACCGGTGCGCCGGGTCAGCGCGATCGCGCACGCCGCCGCGAGCACCGTGAACGCGGTATGGCCGTGGGCGGCGCCCAGGTCGCGGATGGCGCTCACCAGGCCGGTGTTCAGCGCCACGGCACGGCGTCTGCCCCGGCCGGGCTCGCCGGTGGGGCCGGTATCCGCGTCGAGTGGCCGCGGGTATCTCTCGAGCGCGCCGCGCCACCAGCGTACGAGTTCACCGGTCCGCTCCGGGGTCAGCCGCTCGGCCTGCCAGGCCGCCCAGTCGACGTATTGGACGGGAAGTTCGGGCAGGGCGGCGGATTCGCCGCGCAGGGCAGCCCGGTGGCAGGCCGTGAGTTCGGTGAAGAACACGCCCAGCGACCAGCCGTCGGCCGCCAGCAGATGCAGAGAGAACGTGACCTCGTGCCGGTTCGGGCCGGTCGGGCGGACGTCCACGCGCAACAGTGGTCCGCGAGCCAGGTCGAAGGCGCGCGGCCGGGGCGGCTCGGAGACGATCCGCACCGCCACCGGCGCATCGGGACGGATCTGCTGTACGGGCCCGTCGAGGTAGACGGTCCGCAGCGGTTCGTGCCGCCGTACGAGCGCTTCGACCGCGGTGCGCAGCGCCGCCACGTTCAGGGTTCCGGTCACCGCGAACGTGCGCAGGGTGCTCTGCCTGTGTCCGCTGAGGTCCCGCGTGTGCCGCGCCCAGACGGCCCGTTGTGCGGCCGACAGCGGGAACGAGGCGCTCAACGCGGGATCCTGGTGATCTTTTCGGCGTCGGCGGGTGCCGACTCCAGTGCGGAGGCGAGTCGGGCGGCGGTGGGCTGGGCGAGTACCAGGCCGAGCCCGACTGTGCGGCCGGTCGCGGCGGCGACGCGGGACGCGAACCGCATCGCCTGTAACGAGTGCATGCCGAGCTCGAACACGTTGTCGTGCACGCCCGGCTGGACACCCAGCACATCGGTGGCCACGTCCACGATCAGAGTCTCCAGGGCGGTGCGCGGCGCGGCCGGTTCCATCGGCCGCGGGGGCAGTCCGAGCGCCCGCACGTCGACCTTCCCCACGGCGTTGACCGGCAGCCGCTCGTGCGGCACGACCACGCTCGGCACCAAGTGGCCGGGGACCTCGGCGGCGAGGGCGCGTCGGACGGCGGCACCGGACTCCGCGCTCACCACATGCGCCACCAGCCTGTCCGCGGCGCGGTCCGCCACGACGACCGCGTCCCGCACCATGGGCAGCGCCAGGAGCGCCGCGCGGACCTCGGCCGGCTCCACCCGGAACCCACGGATCTTGACCTGGTCGTCGGCCCGCCCGGCGAAGTCGAGCAGGCCGCCGTCGAGCCAGCGCCCCCGGTCGCCGGTGCGGTAGAGCATTCCCTCCCCGAACGGGTTCGGGACGAACCCCGGCGCCGGTCGCACATAGCCACGGGCCACCACCGGGCCGCCGACGCAGATCTCCCCCATCACGCCGGGTGGCACCAACCGCAGGTGCTCGTCGAGCACGTACACCGAGGTGTTCGGCAGCGGACGCCCGATCGGCACGCGCGGCTGGTCGACCGGGCGCCACTCGTCCATCGGCATGCCGGTGACGATCACCGTGGTCTCCGTCGGTCCGTACGCGTTGACGACGGAGGTGATGCCCCTGGCGCTCAAGTCCTTGAGCGACTCCGGCGCTATCACGTCACCGGCGACGAGTAGGCTCCGCAGTCCGCGGACGGCCTCGGGCGCCTCGGCGACCAGTTCGTGGAACACCGCCGTGGACAGTGCGGCGTGGCTCACCGTGGGCTCCGCCAGCTCGCGTGCCAAGTCGGCCACATGCCAGGGAGACGGCAGGAACCGCACGGTCGCGCCGCTCACGAGTGGGCCCCAGATCTCCATTACGGACACGTCGAACGCCATGGTGGCGACCGCGAGGAGGGTGTCGCCGGGGGCGAGATCGGTGACACCGTCGTCGTGCAGGCGGGCCGCGACCGAGCGATGCTCGACCAGAACGCCCTTGGGCCGACCGGTGCTGCCGGAGGTATACATGACATAGCAGGCGTCGGTGCCGACGCCGGCGGGCAGGTCGCCGCCGGTCTCGGGAACGTCCTCCAGCACCACGGCGATCGTGCCCGCGGGCAGGTCGGCGGCGAGCGCGGCGGTCGTCACGACCACTCTCGCTCCGCAGTCGGCCATCAGGGCGCCCATCCGGGCCGGCGGGTGCGCCGGATCGAACGGCAGATACGCGGCGCCGGACTTCATCACGGCGAGTTGCGCCACGACGGCCTCCGGCGAGTGCGCCACGCGCACCGCCACCACGTCGCCACCGCCGAGCCCGGACCCTCGCAGATACCGAGCGACCTCATCGGATCGCGCCCCCAGCTCGGCATAGGTCAGCGGATCCGGGCCCGCGACGGCGATCGCGTCCGGGGTGTCGCGCACCCAGCGGGCGACCAGGTCCGGCATCCACCACGACGGCGGCTCGGCGTGCCTGCCCCGCCCCCACTCGAGCAGCTGCGCACGGGTGCGCTCGTCCATGAGTGAAAGCCGCGACACCGGCGTGTCAGGCCCGTCAGCCTCATCTACAAGAGTCCGCAGCAGCGTCTCGAACGCCGTCAGCAGATGCGCGCAGAACGATTCGTCGAACAGGTCGGTGTCGAACTCCCACGCCAGCGTGATGCCCTGCAACGCGGAGCGCGAGCTGGGCAGCACCGGCCCGGCCGACCGCGGGATCGCGATCAGGTCGCCCGCGAGCCGCGAGATGCGACCGGCTTCGGCGTAGCGCGGCACCGCGATGACCGACATGTCGAACTTGGCCGATCCATTGCCCACGCCCTCGACGACCGTCACATCGAGCGGCGTCGGCCGCAGCGGCCCCAGAGGCGAGTCATGGAAGTTGAACATCGCCTGTACGAGCGGGCGCGCGCCGTCTCCGTGTCCGGCCGGCGACTCGGCGAAGATCAGGTCGTAGGGCAGCTCCTGGTGTTCGTACCCGGCGAGCGACCGCTCGTGGATCTGCCGCAGGAACTCGGCAAACGTCGGATCGCCGTCGAACCTTCCCCGGAACACCACGGTGTTGACGAACATGCCGAGCACGTCCTCGGTCTGCTGCCATCGCCGGTTCGCCACCCCGGACCCGACCAGCAGATCACAGGATCCGGTGGTGTGGTGCAGCAACACGAAGAACGCGGCCAGCAGGGTCGTGAACAAGGAGACATCCGAACGTTCGGCGAGATCCGCGAGGCGACGGGCCAGCTCGCCGCCGATCTCGAGCCGCGGCGCGCGGCCGCGGAAGCCGGTGGCGCGGGCCCCGGCGCGGTGCGGCAGCCGCAGCACGGTCTCGGCGCCGTCGAGCTCCGCGCGCCAGAAGGCGCGTTGCCGGTCGGCCTCCTCGGACTCCAGCCACTGCCGTTGCCAGCGTACGTAGTCGTAGTATCCGACCGGTGGCGCCGGACGGCTGATCCTCCCGTGCGCGAGGTGTTCGGAGTAGCCGTCCAGCAGGTCGCGCACGAACACATGGAACGACCAGCCATCGTGCACCAAGTGGTGTTCCACACACACGAACACGTGCTCCTCGGCGCCGAGCCGCAGCAGTGTCCAGCGGTACGGCGGCTCATGCGCCAGGTCGAACGGCGCGCCCAGCAGCTCGCGCACCACCGCGCCGACGGCCGCGGCCTGGTCCTCGGAACCGCTCAGGTCACGGACCTCCAGCGCGACCGGCCAGGGCTCGTCGACCACGCAGTCGAGCTCGCCGTCGACCTCGATGAACCGGCTGCGCAGCACGTCGTGCGCCCGCACGAGCTCGGTGAGGCTCGCCTCCAGCGACTCCAGGGACAGCTCCCCGGCGAGCCGGAACACCGACTGCGCGTGGTAGGCACGGGCGTCCGGGCTCAGACCGTGCATCAGCCACACGCGCCGCTGCCCGGACGACGGCTTCGGCTCCGCACCGGGCCGGGGCCCGCGGTCGGTGGCCTTGACGCCGATTCCGGCCGCGATCCCGGCCGCCGTGCCACACTCCAACACCGTCCGCAGCGCGACCTCGACACCCAGCCGCGACCGCAGCCGGGCCACGAGCTGCGTGGCGAAGAGCGAGTCGCCTCCGAGGCCGAACAGGTCGTCGTGCACGCCGACCCGTTCCGCGCCGAGCAGTTCGGCGGCGATCCGGACCACCTCGGCCTCGGTCTCGTCCCGCGGCGCGTCCGTCTCGCGTGCCGCCCGTCCCGGCCGGGGCAGGGCGGCCCGATCCACCTTGCCACTGATGGTGAGCGGCCAGCGGTCGACCAGGACGACCTCGTCGGGCACCATGTACGCGGGCAGCGTGGCCGCCAACGACGCCCTCAGCTCCTCAGGGTCGGCGTCGGTGTCGGCGATCACGTATCCGAGCAGCCGCGGCTCACCCCGCCGGTCGAGCACCGCCAATGCATCGCGCACACCGGGCAGCGCCGAGAGCGCGCCTTCCACCTGACCGAGCTCGACTCGCGCGCCACGCACCTTCACCTGGTCGTCCACGCGTCCGAGGAATTCGATCGACCCGTCGGCGAGCATGCGCCCCAGATCGCCGCTGCGGTAGAGCCTGCCGCCCGCCGGGTCCGGGATGAACCGTTCGGCGGTCAGCTCCGGCTGCCCCAAGTAACCACGGCCCACCCCGAGTCCGCCGATGCAGATCTCCCCGACTGCGCCCGGTGGAACCGGGTTGCGTTCCTCGTCCAGGATGACGACGTGGCAGCCCGCGATCGGGCGTCCGATCGGCACACGGGTCTGCTCCGCGCCGACCGAGTCGTGCAGAGTGGCGCAGATCGTGGTCTCGGTGGGACCGTAGCCGTTCACGAACCGGTGGTGCGCACCCCACTGGCGGGCAGTCTCCGGCAGGCACACATCACCGATGCTCATCAGCACGTCCAGCTCCGGGAACCGGCCCGGCCGCAGGGTGCGCACCACCGCCGCCGGCAGCACCGCGTGCGTGATGCGCCTTACGGTCAGCATCTCGGCGAGCGGATCGCCGGATAAGTGCGGGCCGCCCAGCACCTCCAGCCGGGCACCGTTCGACAACGCCATCAGGACGTTGAACAGGGCGGCGTCGAAGGCCGGGTGCGGGAACTGCAGCACCCGTGAGCGCGCCGGTACTCCGCCGAGGTACTCGCGCTGCGCGTGCACCAGGTTCACCAGGCCGCCGTGCTCGATCATGACCAGCTTCGGCGTGCCCGTCGACCCGGAGGTGGCGATCACATACGCCAGGTCCTCGGGAGTGTTCCGGTCCTCGACCGGTTCGGCGGCCTCGGGCACCTCGTCCAGATGCGGAAAGCCGGGAATCGGGGCGCCGACCACCAGCGCGACCCTGGCCTGTCGGGCGACGTCGGCGAGCCACGCCTCGGGGTGCGACGGCGACAGCGGCAGATACGCGGCTCCGGCCCGCCACACGGCGAGCAACGCCACCACGAACGCCATACCCCGGTCGAACACGAGCGCGACGATCTCGCCCCTGGTGATGCCGCGCCTCACGAGCGTGGCCGCGAGGGCGTTCACCCGCGCGTCGAGCTCGCCATAACCGACCTCGGCCACGCCGTCGGACAGTGCTGTCCGGGACGGATCGGCGGAACACCGCTCCGCGATCATCGCGCCCGCCGAACACCACGTCTCCCGGGCGGCGGGAATCACATCGGGCTGCCGGTCCGGTGCGGCGAGCGGACGGGTGGTGGCCCACGGCGAGAGCCCGCGTAAGCCGGCGAGGAGGCAGTCGTACTCGGTCCCGGTGGACAGCCGGGGCAGCTCAGGTTCGGGCACACGACCGAGTGTAGGCACGAGGGCGACAGAGTCGCACAGGATCTCTACCCCTATCTCTACCCCTGCATGTTCGTGCACTGGGAATGGTCCGAGTCCGGTGCGGTACCAGTGGGCGGGCGGTCCGGTTGTGGTTCGCGGCGTTGTCCTCGCTGATACCCCGGCGTCGCTGGGCGCAGGTGTTCCCCGTGACGCCAGCGACGTTGCTCCGCTGGCATCGACGTCTCGTCGCACGCGGGTGGGGCTACAGCGAGTGCCGGAGCAGGCCGGGCCGGCCGGCGACACATGGCGCGACTTCCTGACATCCCAGGCCGAGGCCGTCATCGCCTGCGACTTCCCGCACATCGACCTGGCAAGCCTTCGCCGCATCTACGCGCTGGTCTTCCTCGAGCACGGCCCGCGCCGTCTCCACGTCGCCGGCGTCACCGTTCATCCGACCGTGCAGTGGACGGCCCAGCAGGCCCGCAACCCTGCTCTTGAGGTGGGCGTGCGCCTTGAGTCGCTGTGCTTTGTGATCCGCGACCGGGAGACGCTGCGGCGTGGGCTCCTCGATCACGTGCTGATCTGGAACGAGACCCACGCTCGCCACGTCCTCGACGTCTACGCCCGGCACTACAACGGCCATCGCCCCCATCAGGCCCGAGGGCAACGTCCGCCCCTTACCGACAGCCGGACCGCACCATTGACCGACTCGAGTACTCCGCGACGACTACTCCAGACTCGCGTCCTCGGCGGCCTGATCAACGTGTACAGACACGCGGCCTGACCAGCCGCGACGGGTTTCTGAACGGCACAGGACTCTGTCGCCCGATTCAGCCGACCTGGCGAGACCGGTGGACCGCTGGCGGAGAAAGCGGAGGTGGCGCTGATCGAATCGGACCTCACCACGAATCGGGCGACAGAGTCGCACAGGCATCAGGTGGCTGCGTCACGGTCTGGTGCTGGGGTGCCTGGGAGCGGCCGCCTTCTCGACCCGGCTGATATTCCCCGACACTCGGGAGAATGCGGCGAACGTGGTGTCTGACCAGTCAGGTTGCGAGCGCCCCGGGTCACGGCTGTGGGCCCTCAGGAACGGGTGACCGAGACAATCCACGAGCGCAGGCGTGTGATGTCCGCGAATGACGCGACAGCCTCCCGGTCGGATCCGGAGAGCACCCCTACCAGCACCTCATGACCGGTCCGGTTCCGGACCGTCGCCGGGCCGCCCGAATCGCCTCCCATGGGGAGGCCGTTCCCCCGCGCGGCGCAGAAATCGTCCGCTCCCACCATGAGTTCGCACCGCCGGTCCGAGTGTGCCGCGACCTTCAACTGCGCTTGCTTGAGCACATTGGACTGGCATGAGGACTCAGGCTTCGGGGGAGCGCACGTGGCCCCCCATCCGTATGCGCGAACACTCCGGCCCACCTTCACGTCTCCGCTGCGCCCCAGCTCGATCGGCTTGACCTTGAGTCGGGGAACCTTCACGAGTGCCACGTCGGCTTTGGGAGTGAACACGGTGGCGTTCTCGATCCGGCGCACGACGGTGCCGTGCCGCTGGTCGAGGCTGCCGACCCGCAAGGTGATGCGCCAATTGTCGTATCGGACGCAGTGGCCGGCAGTGAGCACCCACTCGGGGTCGACCACCGCACCTGTGCACGAGGGGTCGCCGTCGGCGTAGACACGGACGGCCCACGGGCCGTGCTTGCTGACGGACCCGCCCTGGATCGCCCAGGCCGATTCGGGCAATGCCAGGACGGCGAGGAGCATGGTGAGTATCGCGCCCACTCCACGTAGTTTGATCAAGATGCATACCCCTTGTCCGGTGTGCCCGCTGGTTGGTGAGTCTCACCCCCCATGGAGAGTCGTGGTTGGGCCTCGGGGTTCCCTGATGGTGAACGCGCACGCTGCGAGCGCGGCAAGCAGCGCTGAGAGGAGCCGCACCCGTCCTGTGTGCCGTGAGATCACAGACGAACCTCCATGATTGCCTTGGACGTCCACTCGAACCAGGGCTTCGCGCGGTGCCGGGCCGCCCCGTGTTCCCCCTTCCCTCGCATCGTGGCACGCGCCGTCGGAGGCGACTTGGCGATGCGTGCGGTGTTACTTGTCGCTCAGCGCCGCCCGCTGCGTATCCGGCACACCAGGCAGCGCCGCCTGCCGGAGCTCTCTGGGCGCCATGCCGTACGCGGCGCGGAACACCCGGCTGAAGTCCGCCGGGCGTACGAATCCCCACCGGGCGGCAATGGCGCCGATCGACCGCCGCCGCAGCCGGGGGTCGGTGAGATCGGCGTGGCAGCGTTCCAGGCGGCGTCGGCGTATCGAGGCCGCCACGGTCTCTCCCTGCTGGCGGAAGAGGGTGTGCAGGGAGCGCACGGAGATGTGGTGGTGTGCCGCGATGTCCGCCGGTCCCAGGTTGGGATCATCGAGGTTGTGGTCGATGAAGGCGTTGACGCGTGCGAGCATGGCCTGCTGGCGGGTCTCGGCCGGAAGGTCGTCGTATGCTCCGAGGTGCTGGGCCAGGCAGGCGCCCGCCAGGTCGAGCGCCATCGCGCCTAACCGGCTCAGGTCGCGCGGGTCGCAGTCGGGGCCGTAGGCGTCCAGTGTGGTCAGGAACCGGGCGAGGATCGCCCCCATGCCGGTGCGGGCCGACAAGGGCTGGGCGAGGAGCCGGTGGACCTTGTCCGGCCGAAGCGGCAGCTCCTCGCGCGGCAATTGCACGATGAGTACCTGGGTGTGGCGGCCTCTGTCGGGCACCGCGCCTTCGAACGGATGCGACAGGTCGAAGAGCACCATGTCGCCGAGCACCAGCCCGGAGTCCTGGCGCCGCTGGCTGATCCACAGGGGGGTGCCGGAGACGAAGGTCAGCTGGTACGTGCTCGGGTCGGACCGCCGGATGTCCGTCCAGGTGCGTCTCAGATACGCGGGCGGGCTGTTGAACGCGGCCACCCGTACGGAGCCGAGATCCAGCACCGAGGCCCACGCGGGGAAGCCCCCTGCGGGGTTCGCGCTGCTGAGGGTGAGTGGTGCCAGCTCACGGGAGACCAATTCGGCCCAGAAGGGTAACTGCTCCTCGGCGGGCAGTTCCTCGTTCGACACGTTCAGCCACATTCCGCCCCCCGGAATCGCCGCTCCGACGCCTCTGTCGTGGCCCTGAGCCGCGGCGGCCCGGTGCCCAACCCTGTTGTTATGCCCACCGCACCGAGGCGATGCGCGGGGCTTCGGTTTCGACAGTGTTGGACGCGGCCGTGGCAGGAGCGAATACGGCTTAGGCGACGCGGCCGATGCCGAGGTATGCGGCCACTGATCAGGCCGTACATGCTACGCAGCGCCACAGTGCGGATTCGGGAATGGGACAACGGTGTCTCCTTTCAGGGGAAGGGCGAACGGTGGACAATGCCAGTTGTCCGCGGACAGCGGACGCCCCGGACGTGCGACCCGGGCTCCGGCGCGTCGTACGGACCAGCCAGCCCTGGACATCGCGGAGATCGTCCGGCAGCTGCTGGAGGAGGGCTGGGAGATCGACCCGGAGGACCTGGCCCACATCTCGCCGTACCTGACCGAGCACATCAACCGGTTCGGTGAGTACTCCACGCACGAGCTCGGCATCCAGCCCAAGGCGTACGACCCGAAACTCGACGTCGACTTCACCCCGCTGCGTGAGCAGGACGCAATCACGGCAGGTTTCGACCAGGCTGCCTGACCCGGCCCCGGCGGGGTCGGCATCATGGCCCGTGAGCGGGGCGCGAACCGTTGCTGATATTGATGCGCGCCCCTGGATTCCGCGGTTGTCGCCGAGGTCCTGCGGGCCCGGTTGTGCGTGCAGGACTTCAGTCCAGTGGCTGTTCGTTACTGCCGGGCCTCCTTCGGGCTCGGCGTCCCGGCCTGCCTGGGCGGTTGCGGCGATCCGTCGCGCCGCGCCTCTGCCTGCCCTTCGGCCTGTGCCTCCGTTGGCACCTTGGTCTGGGCATGTGGCAGGCGGCGGACGGACGGATAGGCCAGGGGGAGCAGGGCCGCGGCTGCGTAGCAGAGGGCGGCGCTGGTCGCGACGTGGAAGCCACCGAAGGCGTGTGCGAGCGGGCCGACGGAGAGCTGGCCGATGGGATTGGAGATGTAGGAGAGCAGGGCGTCGTAGGCCGCGACGCGGGACAGGACGCGAGGTGGGATGTGCTCCTGCAGAGAGGTGTCCCAGGCGGTCCCCGTCAGCGAGGTGCCGAGCCCTGCCACGAAGGCGGCGGTGATCAGCCATGGCGTATGCAACTGCGCGCCGATCGCGAGTAGCGGGAGAGCGCCGAGGGCGCAGGCGAGCTGGCCGGCGCGGAGCAGGTGCCGGACGGTGAGCCGATAGATCAACGTGCTCATCAGCAGCATGCCGAGACCTCGGGCGCTGAGCAGGAAGCCCCACGTTGCCTCGCTGCTGAGCTGCTTGGTGAGTTCCGGGCCGAGGACTTGCCAGGTACCGGTCTGCACGAGATTGATCGCGCAGAAGGAGAGAGTGACGGACCAGACCCAGCGGGTTCCTCGGAACTGCGCCCATCCCTCGCGCAGGTCGCGCCGGAGCGTGACTCGGCGTGCCGCGGGGACGGTGGCCCCCACGGCGACGGGGAGCCGGGCGAGACAGCCGGCAGCCAGCAGGTACGTCAGCGCGTCGAAGCCGATGGCCGGTCCGCCGCCGACCGCGACAACCAGCAGCCCTGAGATGCTCGGCCCGAAGACCTTGGTGCCGTTGCGCACGGAGGCCAGTAGCGAGTTGGCCTGCCGCAGTTCGCCCTTGGCTACCAGCTCCGGGACCAGTCCGCGCAGCGCGGGCGTGGTGAATGCGGCGAGCACGCCGTTGAGGAACTCCAACCCGGCCACCACGGGCAGTGAGTAGTGATCGGTCAGCAGGACTGCGGCCACACAGCCCTGGGTGAGCGCGGAGCCCAGGTTGGCGGCTACCAGGACGGTCCGCCGCGGCAGGCGGTCGGCGGTGGCGCCCCCGATGAGGAGGAAGACGAGCAACGGCACCATGCGCGTGGCTACCACTACACCAAGGTCGTTAGCCCGGCCCGACGCGTTGAGCACCGCGAGGGACAGCGCGACGGGGGCCATGGAACTGCCGAGCAGCGACACAAGCTGTCCGGTGAAGAACCAGCGGAAGTCTGTCTGCCGAAGAAGGGGAGGAAGCACCGCTGGAGTCTGCGGGACCGGCGCAGGCGGGCACTATCGTTTCGGCAGAGGGCGAAAGATGAGCCATGGGGAAGGGGCCGACGGACCGATGGTGCTGCTGCGCTTGGACTCGATGGCCCTATCCCGATCTCGCTTCGCCCTGTCGCCGCTCGCGGAGACGCTGGGCTCGATGATCGTCCTCAGTCGGCCGAGTACGGACCCGTGGCTGTCCGCCTGGCACGGCCGCCACCAGGCGGTGTTCCGTGCCCGGCTGAACGCGGACCCCTTCGCCAAGGGCCTGGTCCGGCTCATCGGCTCGACGAAGTACCTGCCTGACCATCTCACGCTGCCGCCGATGGGTGGCATGGGCACCACGCTGGAGTCCGAACTCGCCGAGGTCGTGCTGATACCGGACGAGACGGTGCGACAGGGCCTGGAGCATGCGGTGGCTCACAGCTGGAAGGACCACGATCTGACCTGGCTCTCCGAGCGCGACTGGTCGACCCGCACGGCCGAACTGTTCCGCGACGTCTGGCGTGACCACCTCGCCGCCGACTGGCCGCGGCGCCGGGCGCTGCTCGAACGCGACGTCACCTACCGTGCCGGCCTACTCGCTGCCTACGGTTGGCCGCGCGCCCTGCAGCAGATGAGCCGTCGTAGCGCCTGGGTCGGCACAGACGCGATCCGCTTCAGTGACCGCCCAGGGCCGGACCGCATCGTCGGCGCCGACGGCATGCTCTTCGTCCCGGTCACCAAACAACGCGGCAGCTGGCTGTGCAAAGGGCCGGCAGGCCCACACGCACTCGTCTATCCGGCACGCGGTGCCGGTGAGACGGCCAACCCGGGCCGCACCGCCCGCGCGCTCGCCCGCTTGCTCGGCCCAGGCCGCGCCACGATTCTGCGTGAACTGGAACGCCCGGCGACCAGCACCGAACTCGCCGCGCAACTCGATCAGTCGCTCGGCACGATCGGCGGTCACCTGGCCGTGCTGCGAGAGGCGAAACTGGTAGTCGGTACACGAGTTGGCCGCCGCGTGGTCTACCGTCGCACTGAACTCGGCGACCAACTGGCCGGAGACACGAACGGCTCGACACAGGCAGCCATAACCCTCAGCCAGCAGGAACTCCAGAGCCAGCTCGACGCCCTGGAAGAATTCGAGAAGCAGGCTCAGCGCTCCGCATTCCTGCCCGGTTTGTCACGTCGGAACGGCATCATCGGTACATGACCGCAATCGACCCTGTCCAGCAGCTCGCCGCCCATGTTCTGGCCGTCATCGGCGACGGCCCTTTTTGCCCGCCTGGTGGCTGGACGCACATGGGTGCTGTCATTTGCGATGCCAGCTTCCAGGCGCGGCGGAGGTACGAGTCGACGATCCGGCCGCGGATTCTCCATCTCCAATCGGCATGGCCTGACGCTGCCACGGTGCGAGGCTTCCAGATGCGACTTGCTACGGAAGATCTTGCTGCTGTTATGAATTTCAGGAGCCCCAGCAGGGTCGCGACGGCTCATGGAGTCACCGATTTGCTGGCCGCTAGCGGTGTCGACACCTGTGACGACCTCCACGCTTGGCTCGACGACCAGGACAACCGTGCCGCCCTCCGCGCGGTGAAGGGTGTAGGACCGAAGAGCGTGGACTACATCGCAAATCTCGTCGGCCGATCGCATGTCGCTGTGGACGTGCACCTGCATGCCTTCGCCGCGGATGCCGGTGTCTCGGGGCTCGGGTACGAGCAGCTGCGCGCCGTGTACGAGAAGACAGCCGCCATTCTCGGGCACGAGCCGGGCGGGCTGGAGCACGCCGTCTGGCGGTTCAAGTCGCAATCGGTGTAGCCCGTAAAGCCGCAGGTCCGCGACACGACGCCGATCTTGTACGCCAGATCGAAGGCTCCAACGGCCCGAACGACTGGACAGGAAAGGCGGCGCAGGTGGAGAAAGCACGGCTAGCCTCCGCTCGCGCGGACAGGACGCGGGATCCGTCGAGCCCCAGGGTGATGGCCTCGGCTCACCTCCGCTCGCGCGGAGAGGACCAGGATCGGACGTCCGCAGCTCTGGCACGTACCGGCTCACCTCCGCTCGCACGGAGAGCACTTTCGCGAGCAGGCTGCGGACCACACCGAGGCGGCCGGCCCCGCGCCGTGGGCGGACCGGCTGCCCGAGCTAGCCGCCCGGCCTCTCGAGGGCGATCCGGCCGGGGCGGTGATCGCGTGAGCACCGAGTTGAGCGGGGTTGACCTCGCGCGCCAGGGCCTGGTCGCGGCCCGGGAAGCGGCGAAGAAGAACGGCGGCCGCCGCCAGGAGAAGCCGAAGCGGTCCCGGCCGCGGGCGGTGCGGCGGGACGGCCGCGAGCCGCTCGGGCTCGCCGCCGCGATTTCCCTGATGATGACCGAGCGCGGCATGGCCGCCCCGGCCGCCGACGGCAGCGTCCTCGCCCTTCTCAGCACCAGAAGCCGCTGACGCGATGAGGAGGTTCAGCATGATGACCCTGCCCATCTGAGGAACTCAAGGATATGGAAATGCTAGGTCACAGGTCCTGCGGCAGGCTAAGAATTTCTGCAGCGACCCGCATGGAGATCCGTCGACCTCGGCCTTCCCGCCCTGAGGAAGCCGTGAGGACGCAATTCTGAACGTGTCCAGTTCTCTGGCTCAGAGCCTGTCGGGTGGCCAGCTGATTACGCCGAGCATGGGCCGCTGACGGCCTCGGAGTTGTCGCACTGGCACACACCACGTGATCATTCCGGGGCCGTCGCCGTGTCTGGAGGGCAGATCGCAACCGTCACGCGTCTCGCATGCCCCAGGTACCCCGACACGCTTTCAGAGGAAGACGCGCGCCACCTCCAGCCACTTCTGGGCGTCCTCGCCGGTCGCCGTCATGTTGGTCTCGGACCAGGGGCGACGCCGGGTGACACACAGGCAGAAGTCGATAGCGCCGCCCTGTACCCGTTGTGCGGCAGCCTCGGGGCCCCACACCCAGGTCCGTCCGTCAGGTGCTGTCAGCTCGACGCGGAAGGGGTCCGCCGGCTCAGGCAGTCCGACGGCGGCGAAGGACAGCGCCCGTCCCAACACCCCCAGCGACGCCACGTGCTGCAGTCGATCCGTCGGGCGGTGTGCCACGCCCACAGCATCGAAGACGTCCTGCCCGTGTGCCCAGATTTCCATCAGACGAAGGGGCACCATCAGGGCCGGGGTCACCTTCGACATGTACCAGGGGAATGCGTGGTCCCATGGCGTGTCGCGTAGTGCCGCCGCCAGTTCCGCTCGACCGGCCCGCCACTCGTCCAGAAGTACCGACCGTGGTTTGGCCGCTCCCGCGGCGGCGGCCTTGTCTGCATACCCGCTGCCTTCGGCTTCCGCCCGCCCGAGCTCGGCGCCGAACGCATCCGGAGTGCGTAAGGCGCTGAGTGCGTTCGCGTCCGCCCACGCGAGGTGGGCTATCTGGTGGGCGACCGTCCAGCCCGGTGCCGGTGTCGGTATGGACCAGTCGTCCACTGCCCTGACCAGGACGTCGAGCTCGTCACCCTCAGCCACCAGCGCGGACAGGACACCGACGTCATCCACATCGGGGACGGCGAGGTTGTAGTTCAACATGTGCGCCATGGTGCCACTCCTTCGTGACCAACGGCGGAGACGAAGCGTGCGGGCAGACTCCGATGTCGCCGGAGTCTGCCCACTCGGTGGTGGGGCTCGTGGCACTACGGGACCACCGTGCTTCCTCGACGGCGGCGCAGAGCGTGTCGGGCTGGCTGGTCATGCGAGACGCCTGACGGTTGCGATCTGCCCTCCAGACACGGCGACGGCCCGGGAATCATCACGTGGTGTGTGCCAGTGCGACAACTCCGGGGCCGTCAGCGGCCCATGCTCGCCGTCCAGCCTGACCGACGAGATGTGGGAGGTCATCCGCCCGAGCGGCGCCATTTGAACGTTACGGAACGCGCTGTGCGGTAAGGCCGCATGAGCCGCAGCGCACAGCGAGCGGGGCGAGGAGGAGCCTCTTCTCGCCCCTGAGCGGTGATGCGCGCTGGAAGGCCGCCTGAGGCGGGTCACGGGCGGGCGACGCAAAATCGCAGGAATTCACGGTTCCGGCTCCACAATCTCGAAATTCTCGGACGGAGGGTCTTCGCATGGCTCTTTGCCGACGGCATCGTGGTGGCCGTCGGTGGGGCAACCCGCCGGGCACTCGGGGGCAGTCCTCATTGGTGGCAGGCGCGCCATTCAAGTCTGGCTGGTCGACAAAATCGCAGGTCAGAGCCCATGAATGAAGTGATTCCCGGTGACACAGTTCGGCGCGTCGGCCGGGGTTGCGCCGCTAACCGGCCGAGCCGCTGCTCCACAGTGCTGCTCACAAAAGGCGCTGCCGTCCGTCTCCCCCCCCCGCGACGCCATGGGGCGGAGCACCGCTCCCCAGACCGCGTGCCGTCCGCGCGTCTGAACTCGAGGAGGATTTTCCGCTATGCCCACTCTTGCCCTGCTGGTCGTCCTGCTGCTGGTCCTGGTCGGCCTGCTGCTCACGGGCGGTCTCGCCTACATGGTGTACCGCCGCCCGGTGCTCACCCAGCCGCTGACGGTTGCACTGGCCGGGGCGGCGGTGCTGGTTGCCGTGGTCACCGCCGTGGTCACGGTCGGCGTCTAGGTGTGATGTCTCATGACGTTGGTCCACCGGCGTCCTCGGAGGCGAGCAGCTGTGAACGGGTACCGAAGGGGTTGTCGATGACGTACCGCCAGCGGCCGTCCGGTCCCCGCCGGGCGACATCGGTAGCGGTGCCCTCGACGTGTACCGCCCGGCCGTCACGGCCGGTCCCGTCGATGGCCCAGTCCACTATCAGCAGCGCCAGATCTCCGTTGCGGTAGATGTGCCGCGGACGGACCGAGATGGGGACTCCGAGCTTCTGCAGGCGACCGTTGGCGGCGTGCAGGTCCGCGCCGGTCACCGGCGTCCCTGGCTGCGGGACCAGCACCGCCGCGTCCTCGTAGACCTGCGCCAACGCTGTGGCGTCGCCGCTGTTGAACCGCTCGGCGAACACCGCGGGCACCTCTTCGGGCCGACCGGCCAGTTCTCGCATGATCGACAGAAGTCCTTCCGTGCCGGGAGAATCGAACGTCCACACGCTAGGAGGCGATCTCGTGACTCACCGAACGGTTGGTCACCCGGCAGGGCTGCCCAATGGCCCACACGCGAACGCTGCGGCGCCTGCTCCCGCCTGCCCAGTGGAGATCGCGCTGGCGGCCCTGCACGGGCGCTGGACAACACTGGTGGTCCGCGAGCTGCTGCGCGGCGACCGCTCCTACAGCGAGCTGAGCGCGGCCCTGCCCACGCTGTCGGACAAGGTGCTGTCCGAGCGGCTGGCACAGCTCGGACAGGCCGGAGTCGTCGAGCGCGACCGCCGCCCGGGCTGGCCGCCGCGCGTGCGCTATGCCCTCACCCCGCATGGATACCGTCTGGGCCCGGTCCTCCAAGCCCTGTGGGACTGGGGAACAGAGGCCCCGACGCGAGAGGACGAGGCTGAGATCAGATGTGGGACAGTCCTCTCCGATGACCGGTCCAGGAAGTAGGCCGTGACACCAGAGTCTGCGGTGCTGTCGCAGTCCTCCTCGGCGACCCTCCTGTCATGCCCCTGAAGGCGATGGGCAGGGACTTGGGCTGAGGTCGTCCACCGCGCCGACAAGCGGCGGCGGCGCCGGGTGGGGCGCATGGTCTACGAGGTCGTCGTCTTCCAGGCCCTGTGCGATCAGCTCAAGTGCAAGGAGATCTGGGTTGCCGGCGCCGACCAGTGGCGCAACCCGGACGAGGACCTGCCCCAGGACTTCGCCGAGCGGCGCGAGGAGAACTACCGCGAGCTGCGCAAACCGCTGGACGCGGCCGACTTCGTCGACGAACTGCGCGCGCAGATCGACGACCTGCAGACCCGGGCTGCGCCAGGCCGAGACACACCTCGAGCACCTCGCGATCATCCGCTGGACCGTCACCGGCCTCGCCGACCTGCTCCCCACATCCCCGCCCGAGTTGCCCGAGCACCCGGACTACCCATGCATCCTCACCGCCTTCAACGAGTCGACCGGCCCCCTGCGGGCCAAGGACGTCTGCCAGGCCCTTGGCCACGAACTGCTGCCGAAGAACGTCGAAGCTGCGCCATCTTGAAGCAGCTGGTCAGGGCGCTGGTGTGACGCCGGTTCGGGGTGCTCGTGCTGGTCGTGGGCGGCAGTCTGGGGTGTAGATCGTCTGGCAAGGCGGTTTTGCCGATGAGTTCACCGTCCTCGAACGGTCTACCCAGCGACACGACCGTTCTCGACAGGAGTGCCATGTCCACCATCCAGCCAGTGATCATCACTGCCGACCAGGAAGTCCTGCTCGGCTTCTATACGAAATTGTTCGGTGCCGAGGAGATCTTCCGGGTACCGGCGGAAGGCCCGGCCTTCTACCTCGGCTTGCGCATCGGCGACACCGACCTCGGGCTGGTGGCCAAGACGGACGCGGGGACCGGGGCGGCACCGCGGATCCTGCTCAGCATCGGTGTCGACAACGTCGACGAGATGCTCGGCCGGGTGACGGCGCTGGGCGGCTCGGTCCGCAGCGGCCCCAACGACATGCCGTGGGGACAGCGTGTCGCCCACATCCAGGACCCCGACGGCAACCCGTTGAACCTCACCCAGCCGATCCCGGCTCAGTGACGCTCTTCCGCGTGCTTGTGCTGGTCGTGGGCTGCCTGCGGTAGAGATCAATTGCCTGTAGTGGCCTCGATGTTCGTCAGGACGAGCAGCGCGCGAAGCAGGTGGGTGGCGCGAGCGTGGTCAGTGCGGAGCTTGGTGAGGATCCGCCAGTTCTTCAGGTGGGCGAAGCCGCGTTCGACCGGGGTGCGTCCGGCGGCCAGGATGCGGTTGGCCTCCCTTTCGGCGGGTGCGAGCTTGCGGGCACGGGTGGCCTTGAAGCCGGTGAAGACCACGGGGTTGTCCCCGTCGTCGTCCAGGCCGAGGAAGCCAATCCCAGGTCGGCCAAGGGCGCCGAGACCGGCAGCGCGCAGGTGAGCCAGGATATGGTCGCTGCGGGCGGCGGTGATGTCGTGGGTGCGGCCGGGCCGGGCGGCCGATATCCACACCAGACGGCCCCGCTCGTCGGTCAGGGCGAGCACGTGCAGGCCGTGGCGGCGATGCTTGCCAGAGTAGTTCGGGCGGTTCGCTTTGCCGGTGCGGCGCTGCGTGGGGATGAGGGTGCCATCGATCAGGACGACCTCCCCGCCCTGCTTGGCGATCTTCTTCAGGGCGCGTCCCGAGGCGGGGCCTTCGCGGCGAGGAGGGCGATCAGCTCGTCGCGCCAGCGGCGGACCGTGGTGGCGGAGATGTCGCTGCCGCCGGCCATGTCGGCCAGGCGCTGGTCGTGCCGGAGCACGGCCAAGACGATCACCGCGATCCTCCCAAACGGCCGGAGGGCCGGCCGCCTTCTGGAGCAGGAGTCCGGCGTCGACGTCGACACGGTGGAGCAGTCCCGCCGGACCTTCGAAGCAGCCGCCCTGCTGGCCGCCAGGCTCCAGGACGGCATGCGGGAGCGTGCCGTCGCCCGCGGCCCCCGGCCACAAGCCCGCCCCGGTGACGGCCTCGCCGCCGCACACCCAGCAGCCCGGCGTCCAGCACACGCCGGGCCGGACCGCAGGGGGAGTCGCGTGAGCACGGAGCGGTCTAAATTTCTGGGCACTCTCGCGAGCCGTGGTGTCGGAGGCGGCTTGTACCCTGCACTCATTCGACGATCGGACGATCACGGGTACGGGCATGCGGGCACGGGGCGGGCGTCCAGGGGCGGGAGCGCGGGGATTTCGATGAGTGACGCACATCCGATACGAAGCCGCAGACCGGGCCTCTCGGTCGGTGCCCGCATCATCGCCGGGGTCGTCCTCGCCGCGATCGGGGCCGTCGGCGCCTGGCTCCAGCACGACGCTCCCGGCCGGAGTGCGGAGCCGCGTACGGAGTTCACCGCGCACAACCCGCCCGCCGGTCTGCCCACCGCGCTCACCACCGGCCAGCACCTCCACTGGTCCCGCTGCACCTCGCCGCCCACCGCGCGCACGGGCTACGACTGCGCTGCCATGAAGGCCCCCCTCGACTACCGGAAACCAGACGGCAGGACGATCGACGTCGCCCTGATCCGCCGCAAGGCCACCGGCCCGAACGCCCGGCGCATCGGCTCGCTCGTCCTCAACTTCGGCGGCCCCGGCGTGTCCGGCGTGAGCGGACTGCCCGAACTCCTCAACCAGTACAAGCCGCTCCTCGACCGCTACGATCTGGTCTCCTTCGACCCGCGCGGCGTTGGCGCGACCATCCCCGTGCGCTGCGGGAAGACCGCGGACGACACCGGCTACGACGGGGCCGACGCCTGCGCCGAGCACTCCGGGGCGCTCCTCCCGTACATCG
The DNA here is from genome assembly GCF_042734105.1 of Streptomyces sp. NPDC059679. Classification (NCBI taxonomy): domain Bacteria; kingdom Bacillati; phylum Actinomycetota; class Actinomycetes; order Kitasatosporales; family Streptomycetaceae; genus Streptomyces; species Streptomyces sp. NPDC059679. The sequence continues at coordinate 125,121 of NZ_JBHWES010000029.1, forward strand.
GCACCTCGCACACCGCGCGCGACCTCGACCTGATGCGCTACCTCCTCGGCGACGAGCGGCTGCACTACTTCGGCGTCTCGTACGGAACGGCGCTCGGCGCGGTCTACGCCCACCTGTACCCGTCGCACGTCGGACGGCTCGTCCTCGAAGCGTCCGTCGATCCGACCGAGGACCTCGACGAGGAGCAGGTGTCGCAGGTCAAAGCGGTCCAGGCGGCGTTCGACCGGTTCGCTGCGCACTGCGCGGCCCGGATCCGCCACTGCCCGACCGGCGACGGGCCCGAGGAGGCCGCGCGACGCATGGCGCGCCTGGCCGACCGCCTGGAGAAGAAGCCCGCCCCGGCCGGCGGCGGAAGGAACCTCGACGCCGACGACCTCGCGTACGCCGTCAGCGACCATCTCGACCTCGGCACAGACGGCTGGTCGCCGCTCGCCAAGGCCCTCACCGCGCTGATCGACCACAACGACGGCCGTCTGCTGAGCAAGGGCGCGGACGGCATCGGCTCCGCCGACCGCGCGGCGACCCCGCGCGACAGCAGCCGCGCCGCCCAGACCGCGATCACCTGCGCGGACTCCAGCCTGCGCCCCGGCTTCGAACGCCTCGACAGGGACAAGGCCCGCATCAAAGCCGCCTCACCCGTCTTCGGCGCGGCCTGGTCCACCGGCGTCTACCTCTGTTACGACTGGCCGTTCGACGGCGAGCGCGCCACGCCCCAGGTGAACGCCGACGGCGCGGCCCCCGTCCTAGTGGTCGGCGGCACCGGCGACCCGACTACCCCATACCCCGGCGCCCGCCACATGGCCCGCGCTCTGGGCGACGGTGTCGGCGTGCTCCTGACGGCCGAGGAGGAGGGCCACGGCACATACCCGCAGAACCGCTGCGTCACGGAGACGGTCGACCAATACCTCCGCACGGGCCGCACCCCGGCCCCGGGGACGGTGTGCCGGGGCAGCATGTCCTGAGGCCCGTACGGATCCGCCGGGCGGCCGTCAGTACACCGGTTCGCTCGCAGGGCCCCGGGCGTGCACCACCACACCGCCCGGTCCGAGACCGCCTTCGGGTGGGTGCCGGGTCGATCGCCTGGGGCATGATCGCCGACGGATACCGCCCCGATCGCTTCGACGTCATCGGAGCCCTCGTCTGCCTCACAGGAATGACCGTGATCGTGTACGCCCCGCGTGGTAACTGACGACCTCAACCGCACGTCATTCCGCTGGTTCTGATAGCCGGACTTACCAGCAGGGAAGCGCCTGTGCAGGGCGGGCACGTTGTGGTTGGTGTGGCTGCCGCTGTGGATGACCGGGCACACCCACGAGGGCCTCGCCTGGACCGACCACCTGCATGAGGACGATCTGAGCGAGCGGGGCCGGGCCCGCTGGTTGGTGGCGCGCGCCGGGTTCAACCGCGTCGCCGCGGACCTGTTCGCCACCGCGGAGCGGGCGATGCGGCTGGCCGAGCGGGTCGACGACGCCTCGCTGGCCGCGGAAGCGGCGATCTTCGCGTCGGCGGCGGCGCTGCGCCTGGAGGACTTCGATGGTTCGGTGGCTCTCCTGGCCAGGGCAGAGGCCCACATGAAGGAGTGCCTCGACGTTGAACGCGACGTGTGGGCGGCCGTGCACGTGCCCATCGGCTGTGAGGACGGCGCGCTGCTGCGCGGTGACCGGTCCGCGGTGGCGCGGCACTGGCGGGCCGCCGCAGCCACGGCGCAGGAGCTGGGCAGCGGGTTCTCGGTGGCCGCGGTCCTTGCGGAGTGCGCGCAGGCCGCCCGCGGCGAAGGACGCCTGGATGACGCGGCCGTGATGCTCGCCGTCGCCGGTGAGCTGGCCCCCCAGCGGGACGGGCACCGGCCGCGGGCACACCTGGCGGGCGTGGCCGCGGCCGTGGCGGCCAACCTCGGTGACGTGGCGTCGGCGCAGTGGTGGGAGGGCGTGGCGGGGTCGGACGCAGCCCTGGTGGACACCGATGAGCTCGGCGAGCGGTTCCGGGAGCTTGTCCGGCGGGCCGACACCGTCTCCGGGCGGGACGCCGACACCGTCTCCGGGCGGGACTGAGCCCGGCCGTCCGCCCGTACCGGCGGTGTCCGGTCGGTGTCCGGTGGTCCCCCGCGAGCGGGGTGGCAAGGATCGGGTTCATCGGGTCGGCCGTCTCCGCGGGCCGACCTCCGCCGGCCCCGACAGGCTCCGCTGCTGCCGCCCGTTCCCGAACGACGCCACCGTTACCTGGGCGGCTGCGTGTTCCGGACCGGGCGGCACTCGCCGGCGTCATCTACGTGCTGCGGACCGGTGTCGCCTGGTGCGACGTCCCCGCGGAGACTGCTTCCTTCCTGAGCGACTTCATGCACGTGCAGAACGTCTTCCTCAAACGTCTCTACGTCTTCTTCGTCATGGAGATCAAGACCCGGCGCGTCCACGTCCTGGGTGTCACCGCACGCCCTACCGGTGCATGGGTCACCCAACTCGCCCGCAATCTGTTCATGGGCATCGAGGACAGAGGCGGATGCTTCCGGTTCTTCATCTGTGACCGGGACAGCACTTCATCGCTGCGTTCGACGCCGTCTTCGTCGGCAATGGCACAGCCGTCATCCCGACCCCGCCGCACAGGCCGCGGTCAAACGCGTTCGCCGAACGATGGACACGCACAGTCCGCGCCGGATGCACCGACCGACTCCTCATCACCGGTGAGCGACACCTGCGCACCGTTCTCACCATGTATGCCCAGCACTACAACGCCGGACGAGCTCACCTCGGCCTGAGTCTTCGGGCGCTGAACGATGCTCCCGACGGCATCCCACATTGACACCCTTCAGGAGGAACCCGGGCGGGGGAGGCGCCCGAGGGAGCGGGTGGGGGCTCAGCCCTTGACCGCGCCCTGCATGATGCCGCCGACTATCTGGCGGCCGAAGACGATGAACATAGCCAGCAGCGGCAGGGTGCCGAGCAGCGCGCCGGCCATGATGAGCGACTGGTCGCGCACATAGCCCGCGCTGAGCTGGGTCAGCGCGACCGGGACGGTCGGGTTGCTCATGTCCAGCACGATGAACGGCCAGAAGAAGTCGTTCCAGGCGTGCACAAAGGTGATCATGAACAGGACTGCCATCGGCGGACGGGCGATCGGCAGCACGATGCTCCAGAAGATGCGGAGCGAGTGCGCGCCGTCCACCCGCCCTGCCTCGATGAGTTCGTCCGGCAGCGCCTCGGAGAGGTACTGTCGCATGAAGAACACTCCGACCGCGCTGACCAGCGTCGGAAAGATGACGGCGGGCAGCTGCTGACCCCATCCCAGTTCCGTCATCATCATGAAGAGCGGTACGACACCGAGCTGCGGCGGCACCATCATGGTGCCGATGACCAGCATCAGCGCGATGTTGCGTCCCCTGAAACGCAGTTTGGCGAGGGCGAACCCGGCCAGGGTGGCGAACAGCACGGTGGACAGGGCGATGGCGCTCGCCACGATGAGACTGTTCATCATGGCCTTGCCCAGCGCCGCGTCCTGCCACGCCTTGCCGAGGTTGTCGAAGAGATTCGGCCCGGGCAGGAACGGTGGCGGGGTCTGCGTGACACGGGTGTTGTCGCTCGACGCCGCCACCACGGTGAAATAAAGCGGGAAGAGGGAGAACACCGTGGCCAGGCCGAGCAGGACGTAGGCGACCGGACCGGCGTGGTGCTGGCGCCCGGCCCTGGGGCGCAGTGAAGGGCGGAACCGGCGCCTGGACGGCGTTGACGTGTCCCAGGGGGTCCCCGAACGCGCGCCCGCCCGGGGCTGGAGGCTTTCGGTGGTCATGGCTGGCTGCTCCTGGTCAGGACTTGCGGGAGGTGAAGCGCTTGAGGACACGCTGCAGGGCGAAGATGAGGATCAGCAGCAGGAACATCGCCCAGGCGACGGTTGCCGCCCGCCCCATCTGGTAGTTTTTCCAGCCCTCTTCGTACAGCAGCAGACCGAGCGTCTGATATTGGTTGTCCGCACCGCCGGTGACGCCGTTGGGCCCCTGGCCGAAGATCAGCGGTTCGCCGAACAACTGGGTCGCGCCGATGGTGGACAACACGATGGTGAAGAGGATCGTGGACCGGATGCCGGGGACGGTGACCTTGGTGAACTGCTGCCAGCGTGACGCGCCGTCAATGGCCGCCGCCTCGTACCGGTCCCGCGGAATGGCCTGCATGGCCGCCAGGTAGAGCAGCGCGTTGTAGCCGGTCCAGCGCCAGATAACGATCACGGAGATCGCGCTCTGGGCAGCCCATTTGTTGTTCTCCCAGTCGACGTTGTCGATGCCGACCAGGCTCAGCATCCAGTTGATCAAACCGAAGTCACGCTCGAACAGCATGGTGAACACCAGGGCAGCAGCACCCACCGAGGTGGCGTACGGTGTCAGGGCGGCGACCCGGAAGAACGTCGAGCCGCGCAGTCTGTAGTTGAGCAGATGGGCCAGACCCAGGGCCATCAACAGCTGGGGGACGGTGGACAGCACACCGATGGTGAAGGTATTGGACAGCGCGTTCCAGAACCGGTCGTCCTGCCAGAGTTCGGTGTAGTTGCCGAAGCCGCGCCACTCCATGAGGTTCATGGAGGCCAGCTCCACGTGGTGCAGGGAGATCCAGAACGTGTACAGCAGCGGGTAGAAGCCGAAGGCCGCGAAGACGATGAAGAACGGAGCGATGAAGGCGTACGGCGCCCCCTTGATGTCCAGGCGGTGCAGGAGGTTGCGCCGGCCCTGCCTGGGGCGGTCTCCGTCACCGCTGACGCCGGGCGCCTTCACGGCGCCGGCCGGGATGTTCTGGATGCCGTCGGCGTGCGGTACCGAACCGGAAGTGACCACCTTCAGGCCTCCTTTCGAGACATGGGTGAGGGGTCGGTTCCGGCGGCCGCCGCCGTGACGGCCGCCGGAACCCTGGAAGTGCGTACGGTCAGCCGGTGGCCTTCTCGATCCGCTTTTCCGTGGTGGCCCACGCCTTGTCGGGGCTCTGGTTCTGCGACTCGATCAGCGTCAGCCCCTGGGAGAAGATGTCCTTGATCGTGCCGTCCTTCCGGCCCAGCACCTGCTTGTCGGGGATCTCCTGGGCCGCGGTGCCGAAGATCTTGCCGATCGGTGCGCCGCTGAAGTACTCGGACTTCGCCTCCGCCACACCGGGGGACTTCAACGCCTTCTCGGAAGAGGGGAAGAAGCCGAGCTTCTTGAACAGGTACTCCTGCTGCTCCGGCGCGGTGAGCCAGGCCACGAGCTTCTTGGCCTCCTCCTTGACCGGGCTTTTCTCCAGGACGCCGAGGAAGGAGCCGCCCCAGTTGGCGCCCTTGGGCGCCTTCGCGACATCCCACTTGCCCTTGTTCGCGGCTCCGGATTTCTCGCTGATCTGGGCGAGCATCCAAGCGGGGCAGACGGTGGTGGCGAAGGTGCCGTTGGCCAGCCCGGGGTCCCAACCGGGCTGGAACTGCCGGAGCTTCGCCGTCAGCCCCGAGGTGGCGGCCTCCGAGGCCGTGGCCCAGGCCTTCTTGACCACAGGGTTGTCCTGATAGATCAGGTCGCCCTTCTCGTTGTAGTACTGCTTCGAGGCGCCGTAGACCATCGCGTTGAACAGCCCGCTGGCGCTGTCGATGTAGGCGACCTTGTCGTCCTTGGAGTTGGACTTGAACTCCTTGCCCACGTCGACGAACTTGGACCAGTCGCCTTCCCAGAGCCTGCCCACCTCCTCGCGGTCGGTGGGCAGGCCCGCCTGCTTGAAGAGATCCTTGCGATAGCAGACGGCCATCGGTCCGATATCTGTGCCGAGACCGATGACCTTGCCCTTGGAGGTGGTGACCTGGTTGAGCTTCCACGGCAGGAAGTGATCCGTGCCCGGCACGTCCGACAAGTCGACGAACTTGTCCGCCTGGGTGTCGACGAGTTCCTTGGCCCGGCCGATCTCTATGCCTTGGATGTCCTTGAGCCCGCTGCCCGCCGCGAAGTGTGTCTGCAAGGCGGTGTAGTACGTCTGCTCATCGCCGGCCACCTCGGCCTTGATGGTGACGTTGGGGTTTTCCTTCATGTACCGATCGAGGAGATCGGTCTCCTTGAAGCCCATGACCCCGAACAGGCCCATGGTGATGGTGACCTTGCCGTCCTTGGACCGTCCGCCTCCTGTTCCCGAGTCGCTGCCTCCACCGCAGCCGGCGACCAGCCCGAGAGCGAGCGCGGCCGAGACGGCAGCCGCACTTCTTGTACGTAAAAGCTTGTAGGGCCCACCCATTTCTTCCTCCTGACGACGGCACCGGCGCACCGGAGTACGAACCACTGGGACGGCGCATGGCTACATCCGCGAGTGGGAACGCTCCCATTCGCGGTGGGTACGTTCCCAGTAAGTCCAGGGAAGACTGGCGGCGGGAAGGCGGCTGTGTCAAGAACTTGAATCCAGTTTGTTGCCGCCAGCTGTCATGCCTTCACTTTCCGGCCGGTGGCCGGTGAAACGCTCTGGCACAATGCGCTGGTGAGCGCCAGGGGAGCAGCGCGCAGGAGGAGGGAATCATGGGCGCCAGCCAGCGACCGACCATCAAGACCGTGGCCGCACGGGCCGGGGTCGGACGCACCACGGTCTCTCGGGTGATCAATGGATCACCTCTGGTCAGCGACAGGGCCCGAGCAGCGGTGGAAGCCGCGATCGCCGAACTCAACTATGTGCCGAACTCCGTGGCGCGCGGCCTGGTCACCAGCAGGACCAACTCCATCGCACTGGTCATCCCTGAAGCGGAGAGCAGGCTGGACTCGGAGCCCTACTTCTCCGCCGTGATCCGTGGCGTGAGCACCGGTCTTGTCGACACCAAGACGCAGCTGCAGCTCGTCCTCGTGCGTGACAAGGGTGAACTCGACCAGCTCACCGAGTCGGTCGCCGAGCGACGGGTCGACGGCGTACTCCTCGTCTCCGTGCACAGGGACGATCCGATCCCCGGGCTGCTGGAGGAATTCGGCTTTCCCACGGTGCTGGCCGGGCGGCGGTCTCCCGCCGAGCCGTTGAGTCATGTTCGTTCGGACAATCTGGGCGGCGCCGAGGAGGCCGTGCGTCATCTGCTGGGACGCGGCCGGAGAAAGGTCGCGACGATCACCGGGCCGTTGGACATGGAAGTCGGCCGCAGCAGGCTCCAGGGCTGGCGGAACGCCCTGCGGGAGGCCTGCCGGGAACCCGAGGAGGTGCTTGTGGCGCGGGCGGATTTCACCGAGAAGAGCGGGCAGCGGGCCATGCGCGAGCTGCTGCGACGCGTTCCCGACCTCGATGCCGTGTTCGTCGCCTCCGACGTCATGGCCGCAGGCGCCCTGGTCGAACTGCGCGCGCAGGGGCGGCGGGTCCCGGAGGATGTGGCGGTGGTCGGCTTCGACGACTCGATCATTGCCCGTCACACCGCCCCGTCCTTGACGAGCGTGCGCCAGCCCGTCGAGGAGATCGGCAGTACGATCGCCCGGATCCTGATCCAGGAGATCTCCGATCCCAAGACGCCCCGCCGACAGGTTGTCCTGCCCACCACGCTGGTCGTCCGCGACTCCTCCTGATCCGACCGAGAGGGTCGCCTGGCGGTTTTCTCCCGCTCCTGTGCCGTTGAGGCCCGGATCGTGGCCGAGATCCGCAAGATCCATGCCGAATATAAGGGCGCCTCCGCTCTCGCCCGGCACCTGCCATCCGTCTTGCGCCGCCATCGCCTGGTCACCCCGGGGACGCTGCTGGCCTGGCACCGTCGTCTGGTGCGCTGGAACTGGCGTCAGACGGCGGTCGGACCCGGTCGGCCACCGCTGGCAGAAGAGATTGCGGCGCTCATCCAGCGCCTGGCGCGAGAGAACCCGACCTGGGGGTACGTCAGGATCCAAGGTGAGCTGCGACGGCTTGGCCATCGGGTTGCCGCCGCCACGATCCGGCGCGTCCTGCGCCGCTCCGGCCTACCACCCGCGCCGCAGCGCGCGTCCCAGCAGACCTGGCGTACCTTCCTCCGAACCCAGGCCCACACGCTTCTGGCCTGCGATTTCATCCACATGGACACCGTCTTCCGGGGGCGCCTCTACGTCTTCTTCGTCATGGAGACTGCCACCCGGCGCGTTCACGTCCTGGGCGTCACCGCCCACCCGACGGGCGCATGGGTCACCCAACTCGCCCGCAATCTGCTCATGGACCTCGGCGACAGGGCGGGGTGCTTCCGGTTCCTCATCCGTGACCGGGACAGCAAGTTCACCACAGCGTTCGACGCCGTCTTCGCCGGCAACGGTACAGCCGTCATCCCGACTCCGCCGCGAAGCCCTCGGTCAAACGCGTTCGCCGAACGATGGATACGCACAGCCCGCGCCGAATGCACCGATCGCCTCCTCATCACCGGCGAACGACACCTGCGCACGGTCCTCACCACGTACGCCGAGCACTACAACGCCGGACGAGCCCACCGCAGCCTCGGCCTATGAGCACCCGACGACGACCCGCACATCAATCCCCCTGCCCGCTGCCGGGGTCAGGCGCCATCAGGTACTTGGCGGACTGCTCAACGAGTACCACACCATGCCACCCCGGCTGCCTCATCATCCACAGGAAACGCCCAGCTCAGCAGCCTGATCGGAACATTGACACCCTTCAGCCCGCCGGATCCAGGCGCGTGAGGTCCCGACCAGCGCGGGTGCGGTGGAGGTGACCGCGCCGCGGGTCAACGACAAACGCACCGACCCCGACACGGGCGAACGGAAGCGGTTCGCCTCGGCGATTCTGCCCGCGTGGGCGCGCAAGACCCCGAAGATCACTGAGGTGCTGCCACTGTTGTCCCTGCATGGCCTGTCGTCCGGTCACGAACCCGATCACGCACACCCAGCGGGCGCCGAAGCGATCGGAGAGTCGCCCGGCGTTCGTGTGGCTGCCCAGGGATACCCCGCCTCACCACGACTGCAATGGCCGTCCGGGTTACACCGGGTCCAGCTTCTCGTGCGCAGCCACTCGGATCTCCGCGGGACATGAGGCGGTGCTCGACTGCCGGACGAGGCAGACGAGGTCGGGCCTCCCGACCACGACCGTGGAACGCCTGGCCGGTGGAAGGAGAGGGTCGTTGGCGCCCGGGGTCAGGCGCTGTGCGTGGCGCGGATGCCGGCGAGCACTACGCCGGTCACTCGGACGGCGTCGGCGCGGGTGAACACGCGGGCCCCGCGGGTGACGAACAGCTGGACAGGCCCGGCGAGCATCTCGGCGAGGAAGGTGCTCTCGACCGGGGGCACTCCCCACGCCCGATCGTCATCTTCAGGCGATGGTCGAGCGTGCTCAGGCGTCGTTCGAAGACCTCGTCGACGACGGCCCGCAGCTCGGGGTTCTCTCGAGCCGAGGCCACCACGTTCAGCAGCGCCCGGCCTTGCGGGCTTGCGGTGGCGGCGGCGAGGACTTCGAGGAAGTCGACGAGGTCGGCGAGGTCGGCGTCGATGTCGCCTGAATCGTGCAGGGGTGCGGCGTCGGCGCCGAGGGTAGCGAGCGCGTCGGCGACCAGCGTGTTGCGGTCGGGCCAGTTGCGGTAGCCACGGCTGGCAGCCTACAGCGGCTGCGCCGCGCGCAGCCGTGTGTTGCGCGCCTCGATGGCCTCCCAGGTGGCGGGGACCACGAGGTCGGCCCCGCCGCGCGTGAATTCCTGGGCGGCCGCCGCGTGGGGGCGCTGGCGTTGCTCGTAGGCGCTGAAGGCCGCCTCGATGTCGTCGCCGTGACGACCGAGTTCCTCGGCGAGCGTCCACGCCCCGAGCAGGGCCAGCGAGGTGCCGCACCCGGCCATCGAAGTCGCGCAGTGCGCGGCGTCCCCGATCAGCACGACCCGTCCCCGGTGCCAGGTCGACATGTGGATCTGGGCGATCGCGTCGAAGTAGAGCTCGGGATCGTGCTGGGCGGTCTCGATCAGCTCGGGGACCTTCCAGCCCTCGATCCCGGCGAAGGCCTCGGCCAGGATGCGCTTCTGGGCGGCCAGGCCGTGGTAGTCGTAGTCGATCGTCGAGGGGATCGCCGCCGCCGAAGCCGAAGGCCGCTACCGCGGCCGTCCACCCGCACTCACCGGCAACGACGTGGAAGTGGTGAGGTCGACCTACACCCAGCCGGGCACCTCGATCGCAGCACTCGCCCGCGCTCACGGGGTCAGCCGAGCCGCCATCCGAACCGCACTCTCCGATCTCCTCCCCGACCGAAGCATCCCGGCCCCTCGGTCTTCCTGATCGGGACCACCCGCATCGCCACCGAAGCCGGAGGAACCTGGAACCGCTCTGACCCCGGCGACCACACGAAAGTGACCACCAGAGGCTCCGCCCTCACGAATACACGCTGACGGCTACGCCAGCTCACCAGCATTTCGGTTCGGCGCAGGCCCGCCGCCCCATGGTGGACGGAGGGCCCGTGACCTGAGGGGAACCGATCTATCCGCGGGCGAGCTGCGTGGCGGGCGCGGGGGCGGTGGTCTCCCGAGCCTTGCCGGTTTCGCGGAGTATCAGCAGGCCCGTGATCGCGATCAGTGCCGAGGTCAGGCCGTGGATGCCGAACGCGGCGGCCGTGGAGCCGTGGTGGGCAAGGACGTTGACCATGTCGCCGAACGGGGCGATCGCCGTCATCAGCAGGACCCAGCCCAGGGCGCGGCGGTGGCCGGTCACCAGCAGGATGCCCATGGCCAGTCCCATCGCGATCTCGCGGCTGCCCTTCACGATGGGGAAGCCGCTGTCGTCGGAGGGCCAGTTCGGCAGGCCCGGGAATGACGTCCCCAGCGGCAGGACGAAGGACAGCCCGAGATAGAGGGTGAACAGGACGTTGGCGGCGGCCAGGACAGTGTTGATCTTGCTTGGCGGCATTGTTCTTCTCCTTGCGAGTCTTCGTGAGCATTGGAGCCGGTGAGCCGTGCGCGGCCTGATCGGGCCGCGCGGAAACGGCTGATGGGAGAGGTGCAGCGGGGGCGGCTGATGATGTGTCAGATGCCGCGCACCGGAGCTGAGGAGTGCGATCTCCTCATGCTCGAGGTGTTAGAGACAGACGGCTCGTGCGTCGGCTTCGGCGGTGGCAGGCTGCGAGGCCTCATGACCCGGCGTCGCCCGGGGTGAGGATTTCCAGCAGATGCCTGTCGGGGTCGTGGAAGTAGAGGCCCCTGCGGCCTTTGACGTGCTTGCTGTGGTAGATCTGCTCGGCTTCTCGGCATGCGGGATCGCTGTAGTGGGCGATTCCGTCGTGCCGGAGGCGGGCAAGGGCCGCGTCGAACTCCTGCTCGCCGACCATGAACGCGTAGTGGTGCGGCTCGAAGTCGTCGGCCTGGTCATAGTCCAGGGTGACCTGGTTGGCCAGCGTGACCGGGGTGAAGTGCGCCACCGGCGGACCGACGGTCAGGCCGAGGATGTCGGCCAGGAACCGCGCCGAGGACTTCGGGTCACGGGCGGGGACGATGGTGTGATTCAGCTCGATGGTCACACGGACTCCTCTTCAGAGACGCGGTCGCGCGGCGGGGTGCGCGCTGGCGGCCGCTCTGTCATAGGTCGATCGGCTCGAAGATGTGCGGGTACGACACGATGTCGTCGGGGAACTCGGCAGCCATGCGCTGGAACTCCGGGCTGCCGAGCGCCGTGGCGAGAGCCTCGGTCGACTCCCACACCGCGACGTTCATCAGAAGCCGGCTGCCCGCCGTTCCCCTGTGCATCTGCAGGGAGACGAATCCCGGCTGGGCCTTCATGAACGCCGCCTGCCTGCGAAACAGGTCCAGGAACGCTTCGGCCTCGCCCTTCGGGACGACGAACGTGTTGGCCAGGACGATGGGCCCGGTCTCCTCCTTGAACTGCGCGAACATCGGCGTGTTCGGATCCAGGCTCCGCAGCTCGGCCATCTCGGCACTTCCTCTCGCTGTCTACTGTTCTGCACGGGCACGGTTGCCAACGATTGTTGGCCAACGTTCGTTGGCCAACGCTTGTTGGTAAACGTAGAGTCGCGATACTGGATCTGTCAACACGTGTTGGCCTACACTTGTTGGCATGACGGACGTTCCGGAGAACCATCGGGCCGCACGGCGTTCCGACGCCACCCGCGCCACGATCCTCGCCGCGGCCCGCGAGCGGTTCGCGGCGGACGGCTACGAGAAGGCGACCATCCGGGCCATCGCACGCGACGCGAAGATCGACCCGTCGATGGTGATGCGTTACTACGGCAGCAAGGCCGACCTGTTCGCGGCGGCCGTCGCGATCGACCCCGGGCTGCCCGGCCTGTCCCTCGAACCACGAGAGGCGATCGGCCGTACGCTGGTGAGCCACTTCCTCACCTTGTGGGAGGAGAACGGGGAGCTCACCGCGCTGTTGCGGGTCGGCGCCACCGACCCGGCCGCCGCCGATCGCATGCAGAGCGTGCTGCGCGATCAGCTGATCCCGCTGGCCCGCCGGGTGGGCCCCGAACCGGAACAGGCACCGTCGCGGGCGGCACTGTGCGCCTCGACCGTGCTGGGACTCGCACTGACGCGCTACGTGCTGCGGTTCCCGGCGAGCGTGGCACTCACCCGCGAGGAGATCGTGAACTGGCTCGGACCCACGATCCAGCGGTACCTCACCGCACCCACGCCCTGAAGAACACGTCGAGACGACACCGTGGCCTCGATCGCCGTGCCAGACAGCACCATCCACCTCCGGCACCGAAGCCGGAGGAACCTGGAACCGCTCTGACCCCGGCGACCACATAAAGTGACCGCCAGAAGCTCCGTCCCCACGAATACGCGCTGAACGATTACGCGAGCTCACCAGCACGGGGCCCCGGATCGTCAGATCTCCTCATCGTCCTCGCCTGCGTCGGGGTCGCGCAGGTCGCGGATGGGGCCGGGGGCCAGGTCGGGTAGGGCGAAGGTGTAGGTGCCGTGGGCGTGCCCTGGTGGCCGAGCGTCTGCAGGACTTGGGGCACCTCAGAGCCGGCATCACCGTGCGCCGCGCAACTGACGTGCTGTGGTTCTACTTCGGCTACACCGGCTTCTTCACCCTGATCGACAAGCCACTGTGCTGCCCGCTCCGACGGTCTCGCCGCCCGGTGGACCTCCTGCCGGGCTGGGAGGCAGACGCGCTCGCAGCGTGGCCGGCCGAGCGGGACGGCCTGCGACAGGAGCCGGACCTGTTCGACGGCGAGGCCGAGCGCTCTACGGACCCGGAGCTGCTGACTCCGGCACCGTGGTCGTCCCGTTCCGGCAGAGGCCGGTGACCAGGGACGACGATCAGGTGGAGGGCGGTATGTCCGCCATGTGAGACAAGCGCCCCAGCCATCCTTCTGCATGGCGCCCACGGCAGGACTCGAACCTGCGGCCAAGTGCTTTAGTACTCCAGCCGGACTTCTCCATTCCTGCTGGTCAGCGGCCTGGGGGTGGGGAGTGTAGCGGGGTGGGAGCGGGTGTGGGGTGGTCTTTGCGT